>CAYJRS010000008.1:17615-21918 GCA_964372845.1 Candidatus Woesearchaeota archaeon
GAGTAAATGTTCATTTTCAACCTCCGCAGTATGCACACTTTTTCTTTGATATTTGCACTATCTTCGTTGGGAGCTTCATTAACTGCCTGCTTAGCAGGTCTCCGATTGTGTAATGGTCTAGTCTCATCTTCTCACCTCTCTTTTCCAATAATTTTCTATAGATTTTTGGGTTGTTTCAGAAATAAAGCCGAGAAGCTGAGCTTCTCGTTCTCGGGCGGCATATTCATGCCATGTTGGATAGGTTTTTTTGAACCGTTTCATTTTGGGCACCTCCTTGGCTTCTTGTTTTTTAGAAGTATCTTGAATTTATATCTGGTGCGGGGGTGTGTGGCAGATATGTCAGTTGAATGGAAAATATATATTATAAAATATATCTTAGAAATCACTTAGCTTCGTTATTTTGTAAGATCTTCCCTGAATTCCTTGAACCTCTTCCAGCTTGATCATGTTTGCCTTTTCTAAGTTGTTTATTTTTCTCAAGAATGTCCTTTTACTCTTGTCGCTTTTGGTCTTGGTTTTGTAAATGTTAAATATTTCTGTTGTTGTCTTGTCATTGTTTTGATTTACTATTGATAATATTTCCTCTTCATCTTTATCAAGCTCTGTCGGCCTTTTAAAATCGCTTAATTTTTCTATTGCTTTTTGGACATGAGCTTTGCTGATCTTTTTTAGAGATTCTGATTCTGCAATTAGTGTTGCTTCCCTCAATAAGAATAATGCGGTTCTTATATCTCCTGTTAGTGAGGCTTTTTTTGTGATCTCATCTATTGAATCTTCTGAAACAGCACCAGGGTGGAAGGCTAGTTGCACTCTTGATTTTAGGATTTGCTTTATTTCTTGCTGGCTGTATGGCCTGAATTCTAATGGGTCTGGCATCAATCTTGACTTAAGCCTTGGATCTAATTTGTAAATCCAATTCCTGTTGTTTGTAATTAAGATGATTGCTTTCCTATATATATCTTCTATAAGCTGATACAATAATTCTAAGGATTCTGCCTTGTCTGCCTCGTCTAATATGAAAACAGCCGAGTTTTGGTTTATTCTTTGCTCTATTATATGTAGCAATTCGTCTGACGACTTGTTTTGCGTAAACTTGTAATCTATCTGCTCGCATAATTCTAAAATTATTTTATGTGAGGTGTTTTTTTTCCATAAGTTTATGTAGAAGACTGAAACTTCATCCGTTGTTTCTTCCAATTCTTCCTTGACTTTAATGCATGCTAACGTTTTGCCTACTCCTTGTTGCCCGTATATTATTAGATTTTTTCCGTTTCTTCTTTGAAGCAGAGGCTTGATGCAGGTTGCTATATACTTGTTTTCATTTTCTCTGAATTCAATTGGGCCACGTGGTGTGAAATTCGGATCTAGGGCTGTTTCATTTTTGAAGATTGATTCTGAGCCTTGTAAGTATTTTTTGAATAAGGACATAGAATTAAAAATACTTTGAAAGATATAAAGATTATTATATTTCTTCCATCCCTTGCTGAGTTAAAGCAACTAATCTTATTCCTAAACCAAGCTTTAATACCGCTGATAGGATTGCTGTGTGCTCTTTTCCTGTTCCTGAAACAAGGTTTAATGCCACTTCTGGATCCTTGATTTTATTTTTTAATTTAGATTCTATTTCTTTTGCAAGTTCTTTTATGCCTTGCTTTTGATTGATAATAATAAGTTCTGTATTCTTGCCTGCTGTGAAATTTTCTTTGCCGAATTCATTTGTGATTAGAAATACTCTGTCCCAGGAATTTTCCGCAATCAAGCGGGAGACATGACCCCATGTTCCTTTTCCAGTCGATAAACATGCTATCAGCGTTGGCATCCTTTTTGGTTAAATGTTTCTTATATAAATTTTGTTGTGAATAAGTTTATATATTTTAAGTAATGCTATTTTTGAATGCGAGATTTAGTGAAGTTCATAAAGGATCTTGAGAAGGAGTTCTTGGCTGAAAATAAGGAGCTTTATACAGATAATCGGCTTGAATTCCTTAGGAAGAGAGAGGAGTTTGTTTCTGAAAAGCTTGTTTTGAGAAGAGCAAACGGGGAAGAGTAAAAATGGAGAAGAGCAAGGTTGCTAAGAGCGCGCCAATAGCTGAGATTACTTTGAGGAAATATGAGAAGCCGTATAACATGCCTAAGAGGGAGCTTGTAAAGAAAATATGTTTAAGCTTGGGCTTGCTTCAGCCTGGTGATTCTAGAGACATAATAGTAGATGTGCTGCATGCTCTATTGGAAGAAGGAGAGATTGCTGCTGAAGAGATAAAAGCTAAAGTTGTTGAATACAGGAAAAAATCGAACTTGAATATGAAAGGGATTGCTGAAAGTAATATTCGAAGGCAATTGAAAAGGCTGAAAGACTTATTTCTTGTCGAGAAGAATGGAAATGTTTACCAGATTTCTGAAAATGAAAAACTGCTGCATTTGTTCGAGCAGAAGATTGAAAACTTTTATTTGAAGGGCATACTAGATAGAGTGAAAGAATATTTTCTGCATTTGGATAATTTTAAGAAATGATCTCTTCTAAAGAACATCTATAAATCCTATCGGCATTTTTAGTTATTGTGTATTCCTCTATTAGATGCCTAACATGATTAGCTATCCATGCTACACTAGTTATGACTTCTTTTGGATTATAATTTCCTGATTTTATTTCGCTGTAGATTTTATTTTCTAAATCTTCTAAGCCCATGTTCTTTTTTATCTTCTCTAGGATCTCGTTTCTTCTTTTTTCTGGAAACTTGACTATTAATCCATATCCTTTGGAAAAATTTTCTTGTTCTTGTATATCTTTTTCTTGTAATTTTAAAAATGAAGTAAATGCTCTTCTGAAACTTTGAAATTCTTCTTGAGATAAAGCATGAAGCTTTGCAGCATAAAAGGCTGTATTAGCAATACTCATAGCATCTTTAGAATACATTACTAAATAATTTGTCTGCACTATATCTCTTTTAGGAACATGAATTTGTTGGTTATCTTCTTCTATTGGATTTGAGTTTGTTGCATGAGATTTTTTTATGAAGTAATACATAAGACGTCGTGGTAATGACCTGATTCTAATATCTTTATCAGAAATCTTAACTCTTGGTGGATCTCTTTCCAGTTGTTCTAAATGCTCTTTAGATGGAATGCTTCTTACCTTGCTAGGAGACTTACTTTCTCCAATGTAGACGCCTGGAAAACCTAGTGTTTCCTCATCTCCTTCTGTAATGGGCAGTACATATGAACAATTCATTATATATAATGAGAGAAAGATAGGTAATGTCCTTTCTATATTTTCATCACCTATGCAAATTTGTACTGAGGGAGTTATATTTGGTAGATGTTGCATTATATTCTCAATAAGCCAATAAAAACTATAAGGGTCTGTAGGCAAGACGCGTATCTCTGATTTTTCGGAGGTAGAATAATTTCTAGGTATTTCATGATATCCAAAATCGTGACACTTATTTAATAGTTCAATAATTTCTCCTTGAATTTCTGATCGATATTCTAGTTCGACTCCAACAGTTGGAAGAGATGCTGCCTCTTTCTTTGATTGCAATAACAACTCTATTAATTTTTGACTTTCTCCATTTTCATCTCTTTTGAGATAAAGTAATTGATAATCACCAAGATAAAGCTGCAATTTTTCTAGTTCTTCCAAATTTCCATAAGCATTCTCCATTTCTTCTTTTATTTGAGTGTATTCTCGATTCTCTCTAATATAATCTGACATGTCTTTGAACACTCTTTTCCGTGGATCAATTATTTTTCTTTGCTTATTCATTATTGATTTGTAGTATTTTGAATAAGTTTTATAATCTTATCTAGATATGGGTGGATAAATGTATAGTCCAAGTGATGATAGCTATTTGATGAAAAAATATGTTAAAAAATTTGCTTACGGAAAAATACTTGAGATGGGTTGTGGCTCTGGAATTTTGATGAAAGCCGCGTTAACAAAAACTAAAGACGTTACTGGAGTTGATATCGATGATGATGCTGTTATGTACTGCAAAAAACAAGGACTCAATGTTTACAAAAGCGATTTGTTTTCTAATGTTAAAGGAAAATTTGACTTCATAATTTTTAATCCGCCCTATCTGCCTGAAGATGAAATCAAAGATAAAGATTTAATTGGAGGAAAATGTGGCTGGGAGATAATTGAAAGATTCTTTTCTGAAGCTAGGGATTATTTGAATAAAAGTGGAAAGATTTTGATTGTGTTTAGCAATCTGACAGATAAGAAAAAAGTCGATGAAATTATTTCTGAAAATGATTTTGAATTTAAACTCCTCGAGGAGAAAAATGTTGGGTTGATGGAGAG
>CAYJRS010000008.1:22018-23420 GCA_964372845.1 Candidatus Woesearchaeota archaeon
TGTTGATTAGCAAGATTTAAAAAGGCTGTTTTTATTTGATTTTTAATCCGTTATTACTACTTTATGTAGGAGGGAGTTGATGAAGAAAGAAAACTTTTTAGCAGCCTTAAAAAAATTAAGAAAAGATTCTAAAAAAAGAAATTTTGACCAGACTGTGGACTTGATAGTTAACTTGAAAGACGTGGATAAGAAAAATTCTTTTGACGCCTATTTGAGTTTGCCTCATAATCTTGGGAAGGGAGTGAAAATTTGCGCCATTGTCGATTCTGAATATGAGAAGCAGGCTAAAACATTAACTGATAAAGTGATTACAAAAGAGATGCTTTTGAAATTAGAGGCTAAAGAGGTTTCAAAGCTTGCCAAAGAATATGATATTTTTCTTTCTCAATCCAGCTTGATGGGGCAGACAGCGACTATGCTTGGAAGAATTTTAGGACCTCTTGGAAAAATGCCCAATCCGAAAACAGGGGGAGTCTTAATGCCTGGAGCTGATTTAAAAGCTAGTGTTGATAAATTTAGAAAAAATATAAGGATTAGAAACAGAAATGAGGCAATTATAAAAGTTTCAATTGGAAAGGAAAGCTTTGATGATAACATGCTTGCTGAGAATGCTAATGCCGTTTATGAAAGCATCGTGCATGTATTGCCTAATGGTGAGGCGAATATAAAAGACATTATTATTAAATTTACTATGAGCGAGCCTGTGAAAATTGGAAAAGGCGGAGGGGAAGATGCTGGAGAAAAGTAAGGTAAGCGAGAGCAAGAAAAAGGAAGTTGAATTGATAAAAAATTTTATAGGAAAATACAGAACTATTGGTTTACTGGATTTGATGAACTTGCCTAGTCCTCAATTACAGGATGCGAGAAAAAAACTCGATGTTAATATAAAAGTAGTTAAGAAAAGGCTGTTGAGGATTGCCTTGAAAGAAGTTGACAAAGGCGTTGAGAAACTTGATGAATGCCTTGATAATATTATCCCTGCGCTGATCTTGACAAATAATTCTTCTTTTAAGCTTGCCAAGGATTTGAGGAAGGGAAGGAGCTTTGTTTCTGCCAAGGCTGGACAAATTGCTCCTAGTGATCTTGTAGTTAAGGCTGGTCCGACTAGCCTGCCGCCAGGACCTATAATAGGTGAGCTTGGGGGCACTGGGATAAGGGCGAGTGTTGAGCAGGGAAAAGTAACTGTAAAAGAAGACTCCATCGTCGTTAAAGAAGGAGGGATAATAACTGGAAAAGTTGCAGATATCTTAACTAAACTTGGAATCAAGCCTATTGAGCTAGGTTTGAATTTAGTTGCTGCCTATGAAAATGGAAGCTTGTTTAAGAAAGATGTTTTAGATGTCGACGATAAATATTATATTAATACATTGAAATTGGCTGTGAGTGAAGCTTTGAATTTAAG
>CAYJRS010000009.1:0-21482 GCA_964372845.1 Candidatus Woesearchaeota archaeon
CTGCTTGCTATTGCCATGAGCTTTTTTGGATTTGTCTTCGCTGCTCCTGGTGCTGTGATGATTCATGGTTACGTTAATAAAGAGAGGAACGGAAGAATAAGCATTGCTGGTCCCGCAATAAATATTGCTTTAGCTTTGGTTTTCCTGCTGCTGACTTTTATTTTTGGAAGCAATATCATTTTACTTTACGGTTTTAGAATAAATGTTTGGCTTGCATTATTTAATATGATTCCGCTAGGAAATTTTGACGGATCAAAAATATTCAGATGGAATAAAAAATTATACTTTGCATTTGTCGCCGCAACATTAGGATTGTTTTTAATATGAAATAGGAAGAAATTGCTGAGAGAACTGCATATTATTTTTCAGTAAATTTAGGAATTCTTTTACAGATTAAAATATGAATTGGATGTAAACAGAGAGATTTATCGAATTTTTGATGATGCACAACAAAACATTTAAAAACTATAATGAACTAGTTCTAATAGGTGATACTATGAAAGAACTATTTTTAATTCTAATCATTTTATTATTGTCTCTATCTACGGTAAATGCTCAGGAGAATGTTAATGAAGCAGATCCTGGAGTTACACCTGATTCTTTTTTATGGGGGCTTGACAATGCGATTGACAGGTTGAATTTGCTTTTGACTTTTGACGAGGGTAAAAGGGCTAGAAAAGGATTAGAGGTAGCAAGAGAAAGGCTGCTTGAAGTTAGAGCAATGATTGAGGAGAATAAATTAGATGCTGCTGAAAAAGCAAAAGAGGAGCATGGAAAGACCTTAGTAAAGGTAAAGGAAAGTGTTCAAGATTTAAAAGAAGATAATTCTCTAGAAGAAATTGAGGATGTTATAGAAATAGAAAAGGATTTGGAAAAATATGATGATGAGGTTGAAGAAACATTTGATGAGTTAAAAATAAAAATTAAGATTGAAGGTGAATTGACTCAGGAACAAAGACAGCTGATTGATTCTTTATTGAATAGTTTTAAGGATGGAATAGGAGAATTAGAAATAGAGATTAAAAACAAAAAAGATAAAACAAAAATAAAGATTAAGCAGGAAACTGGAAAATCAGATGAAGAGACGGAAATAGAGATAGAAGATTTAGAAAAAGAAAAAGGAATTAGAAAACAGGAAAAGGCTTTTGAAGCAATTCAAGATGCAGAGGAAGAGCTTGATGACATCTTAAAAGAAAAAGAGATTTCACAAGACTTGTTAAGCCAATTTAATTCATTATTAGAGCAAGCAAGAAAGGAATTTGAGTTGGGCAATTTTATAGAAGCTAAGCAATTAGCAAAGAAGGCTGAAAAATTATTTGATGACATTGAAGAAGATATCGATGAGGAAGAGAGAGAAATTGAGATAGAAGAAAAAGAGCTGAGGTCTGGAAAAACTAAAGAAAAAAAAATAAAGAAAGAAAAAACTACTGATGATGAAGAAAATGAAAATGGTAAAGAATCCGGCGATGATAGCAATAAAAACAGCGGATCAAGTAGATCCAGCAGATATTAAGAATTATCTTTAGCAAGCCTGTACCAACTTCCATTATGATGGTAAGAAAAAGTAATAACCCTTTCTTTTATTAAGTAATTCACAACAGATACTGATTCTTGCATCGTTAGATCTCCAAGTTCTTTATGATTACAGAAACTCCCTAAGATTTCCCGCTTTGATAATATCTCTCTTGCACCGTAGATATTTGGAAGAAATGGAATTACTCTTTTTGCAATTTCTTCTAATGGCCTGCCTTGATGTTCTTCTGCCTTGAATAAAATAGAATAAGATAACATTTATATACCTTTCTTATTTTCAAGTGATAAAATGGTTGAGGGGGGTTATTTTTGGCTTGAAGTAGTTTCTTTAGTACTGCTGATAACTGCATTTATTATTTTATTGAATGCTAAAAAGAGAGATATTACAAACTTTCTTAAGAATAAACTTGCAGGGATATTTTTCTTGGTTGTTGTTTTCTTAATTATTTTCATTATCGGATTCTTTGTTTCTGCTTTATCTATACTTGCCTTCTTAGTCAGCTTTGTTTTGCTTTTAGTCGGGTTTATGTTCAGCAAGAAGGTTGAGGTGAGGAGAGGAATGAGAATCTTTAGAGGGAAGTTTGAAGAGGAAAAAATAAATCCGAAGGTTGATGAGATAAAAAAGGAAAGCAGGGATATTGAGAAAGAGAGAAGCTACTTGGATAAAGAAAAAAGCAAGCTGGAGGAATTTAAAATCAGATTAGACACTGAAAAAAGGAGCATTGATAGTAAGTTAAGAGAGCTAAACGAGATTGAGAAGAAAATCAGAGAAGAGGAGAAAGAGTTTAAGAAGAAACAGGACGAGATTCAGTTCGAGAATGAGAAACTGGAGAGAGAGAAATTTAAAGTTACAGAAAAGGAGGATAAATTTATTGAAGAATTAAGAAAAATTGATGAGAAAAAGAAAGATGCTGAAAAGTTGAAGCAAGAAGCTAAGGCTGTTGAACTGAAAGTTTCTGAAGAAAAGAAAAAACTGAATGAGGATAAAAAAAAATTTGAGAGGGAAAGAAAAGAATTTGAGGCTGAGAAGAGAAACATTGAGAAGGTTAAGAAGAGCAAACCAGCAGTCATCTCAAAGAAAGTGAGAAAAACAAGGAAAAGAAAATGAATTGCCGGATATATATTCTAATTCTTGATTAATCTTTTTAGAAAAACAGTTCGTGGTGTTATCTAAAAGCCATGGCTTAAATTAAGTGTCAAATGTGCGGCTTCAGTTAATTTTCATTCAAATCATTATTGTGCATCATCCAAAGAAAGTTATTTATACTTAAATCGTCTCTTGTAAATCATATAAAATCATATAAGAAGGTAATCAAAATGAATAAACGAGGTCAATTAAAGGCGAGTCCATAATATATTCTAATCCTTGATTAAACTTTTAAAAAACAACTGCTTAGTATTTTTATGCGAAAGGCTGTTTTTGCTGGAAAATTATATGAGAGTGAATTTCACAGATTAGATAGACAGATAAATAGCTGCTTTGAGCAGGGGCCTGGAGCACTGCCTGTAAATAGAAGAGAGAAAAGCTTCAGGGGGGCAATTATTCCTAGCTGCAACTATCTTGTTTCCGGAAGCGCTGCCGCTTGGGCATACAAGGAGATTGCTGAAAGCAGATTTCCTGAATTGTATATCATAATAGGAAGCACTGAACTGGGAAGTAAGGCTTATTTGAGTTTGGATGATTTTGAGACTCCTCTTGGGATTGTCAGGAATGCAAGAATATACATTAGAAACGAGAACATTATTGTTGATGAATCAATACATGGGAGAGAAAGAGGGATTGAGATCCAGCTTCCATTTTTGCAGCATGTTTCAAAAGAAAGACAAGACTATCTTAAGATCCTGCCTGTATTAATTGGAAATTGTGACTTTGAATCTTTAAGGAGTGTTGCTGATGCGATAAAAAGCATCAATAGAAGGTTCATTGTTATAGCGAGCTGCAACTTAAACTACATTGGTGATAAACTTGGAAAAGCTCCTTTCAAATACAATGTCGGCGAGGAAATTAAAAATGCTGACATGATGGCTATTGAATTTATAAGAAATGGAGACGTTGAGGGATTTTGGAAACTTGCTTCGAAGATAAATATGAAAGAGAAAGAAGTTATTTGCGTTTTGCTGGAGATTTTAAGAGGGAGGGACGGAAGGTTATTGATGTATGATGATACTAAAGAAGCTACTGGAAGAGACAGTTTTATAACATACTGCAGTGTAGTTTTCTGATATGAGAATAAAATTAGAAAGGAAAGTGTACTGTGTTGAGAAAGTTGGTTTCTTTGGAAAAATAATTGGCTTGATGCTTTCTCGAAAAAGAAATTTGCTTTTTGACTTGAAGAATAAAAAAAGAATTATTCATAGCTTTTTTGTATTTTTTCCAATTCAACTTTATTTTCTTGATGAGGATTTTAAAATTATTGAGAAAGTGGTGTTAAAGCCTTTTTGGGTTTGTATTCCTAAAATTAAAGCTAAGTTCTTGGTGGAGATTCCCTGTTAGCTCTTAAATGGATTATATTTAAATAAGTTTTGGTTCTATAATAATTCATGACGGTTTCAAAACAATTATTTCATGTTGTAACTTATGAATCAAAAGAAGAAAAATATGATTTCTACCTAACTGCAGACATCGGAGTTCAAAATACCGAGATTGAAAAAAGACTATTAGATTACTATAGAAGAAATGGGCACGAGAGAATTTATTTTACCTTTGATCCCACTGTAAATGACAGAAAGGATTCCTATTTTCATGTTAGTATTGCCAGCTTAGGTGAAATTGATGATAGAATTTTAAAAAATGTGAGAGAGCATTCTCCTGATGAGCTTATTGATATTGGGCTTTTTAGATAATAAACTGCTAAATAATTTATTGAGATTAAAACCCCAGCTCTTCATCTAATTTTCTGGAGATTTTTTCCATTTCTTCCATAAAGTCATTCATTTCTTTTTTCATCCTTGAAATTATTGAATTTAGATTGGAATCAATTAATTCAAATTCATGATTCCTTTCCATTACTATATTTGATTCAATTAATTTATCTAAGTGATGCAGGACAGTTGCCCTTGAAAGATGAGATCTATCTGCTAGATCTTGAGAATTTACCTGCTTGTTATCTTTCTTTGCTTTAATTAACTCTACAAAGATCCTGTGGCATGACTTTTCCTTGTCTCTTTCATTAAACAAACCTAAAGCTTGAGAAATCCAGTGGAGTTGCTCATTAGTATTTGATTCTGGGATTGGCTCAATACTGATTGTTATCTTTCTCATGTTATATTAACTCTCTTTCTTGCCTCCAAATATCTACGTTTTTTCTACAATATTCTTTAAATGATTCTGCTCCTAATAAATTCATTCCTGAAGCTTTGAAGATGAATTTTTTTCCATTAATGTAATGTGCTCTTTTACTTTCTCTTCCAAGTACAAGAGAATCTAGTCCGAAAGTATCGATCATAAAATAATGTAAGGCATCAAGAAACGGAACAAACCCCGGATATTCTGCACCATTTTTCACTTCTTCTTCACCCTTTTCAATAAAACAGGAATTGTAATAAGCTAGTTTTCTTATTTCTAAACCATTGAGTTCTATACCGTAATCTTTTCTTATTAATTCTATTAAAGTTCCAATCTCTTCATTTTTAACTAATCTCATGAATATACTAAAATATAGAAAAGCTTATAAATATGTTGATGTCAGTTCAACAATGGGGTTAAAAATGAGCGGTAAAAAACTTAAAAACTCTGTTGAGAATATGGAAAAGAAAGTGGCTGTAAATGAAGAAAACAGCTTTCTTGAGGACTTACAGAGGGTTCAGGCTGATTTTGAGAACTATATTAAAAGAGTTGAAAAGGAGAAAGAGCAATTAAGGCTGCATGCTAAGAGTGAGCTTCTTTTGAAAATAATCCAAGTCAAGGAGGATTTTGAGAGGGCAGTTGAGAAAGTTAATGACAGTGGTGTTAAGATGATATATCAGCAGTTTTTAAAGATTTTAGAGGAAGAGGATGTGAGAGAGATTGAGGCTGTTGGAAAGGAATTTAATCATGTCTTTCATGAAGCAATAAAAGTCACTGATGGTATTGGAGATGAAATAATTGAAGAGATTCAAAAAGGATATATGATAGGGAATAAAGTTTTAAGGACTAGCAAGGTAATCCTTGGAAACAATAAAACAGGAGGAAATTAAGATGAGATACGATGATGAATTTGCTGAAAGAGAAAAGTTGCTTCAAAAATATGACTCATTAATGAGAAAGGTAAATCCTAAGGAACTTAATTTTAGATCAAGGAGAAATCTCAAAGAGTTTGAGGGGTATTATGAAAAGTATAAGCAGGTTCCTCTCGATGAAAAGCTTTATTTGACTGCTGCTAATCGCGAATTTTCAAGAAAATTGAGTAAGTTTGAAAAATTATTGGAGGAGAAAAAAAATGAGTAAAGTCATAGGCATAGATTTAGGAACCAGTAACTCAGCTGCTTCTTTTTTAGAGGCTGGAAAGCCAAAGATAATTCCAAGTGCTGAAGGTGCAAGTTTGTACGGGAAGGCATTTCCTAGTGTTGTAGCATTTACGAAAGATGGACAGTTATTAGTCGGAGAGCCTGCAAAGAGGCAAGCTGTGAGCAATCCTGAAGGTACTGTGATAGCTGCTAAAAGAAAAATGGGGACTAATTTTAAATATCATATTTATGGAAAGGACTATACACCTCAACAGATATCTGCTTTCATATTACAGAAAATAAAAAAAGACGCTGAAGAATTTTTAGGTGATAAAGTAGAGAAAGCAGTTATTACTGTTCCTGCTTACTTCAATGATGACCAAAGGCAGGCAACTAAGGATGCTGGAAAAATAGCAGGGCTTGATGTTATAAGAATTGTAAATGAGCCGACTGCTGCTTCACTTGCTTATGGTTTGGATAAAAGAGAGAAAGAGCAGAAAATACTTGTTTTTGATTTTGGAGGCGGAACACTTGATGTTACTATAATGGAATTTGGCGATGGTGTTTTTGAAGTTAAATCAACAAGCGGAGATACTCAGCTCGGTGGGACTGACATGGATGAGGCACTGATAAGACATCTTCTGCAGAAAATAAAAAAAGAATATGGAGCTGATCTAGAGGATGATAGCATTGCAATTCAAAGAATTAGAGAAGCAGCTGAGAGAGCAAAGATTGAATTAAGCACTGTTCTTGAAACTGATATTCAACTTCCTTATCTGAGTGTTACTTCTAGAGGGCCTTTGCATTTTAGCACTAAATTGAGCAGGTCTGAGCTGGAGAATTTAATAAGAAATTTGATTGACAAGTGCAAGAAACCAGTTGATCAGGTTTTAAGTGATGCAAAGTTAAAAAGAAACGACATCAATAGGGTAATTTTAGTTGGTGGACCTACAAGAATGCCTGTTATGCAGAAATTCATTGAAGAATACATAGGAAAAAAACCTGAGAGGGGGATTGATCCAATGGAATGTGTTGCTCAGGGTGCTGCTATTCAAGCTGGTGTTTTAAGCGGTGAAGTTAAAGATGTTTTATTGCTTGATGTAACACCTTTAACACTTGGAATTGAAACCCTTGGAGGGATAAGAACGCCTTTAATTCAGAGAAATACTACAATACCGACGAAGAAAACGCAGATATTTTCAACTGCTGCAGACAATCAGCCAAGCGTTGAGATAAATGTTCTGCAAGGCGAAAGAGAGATGGCTGCTGATAATAAAAGCTTGGGAAGATTTATTTTAAGCGGAATTCCACCTGCTCCTCGTGGGATACCTCAAATAGAAGTTGCTTTTGACATTGATGCTAATGGAATTTTAGATGTAAGCGCTAAAGATCTCGGGACTGGAAAGAAACAAAGCGTTAAGATTGCTGCATCTCAAAAACTTGACGAGAAAGAAGTAGAAAAGATGAGGGAAGAGGCTGAAAAATTTGCTGATGAAGATAAAAGAAGAAAAGAGGGCGTTGAGGTAAAAAATAATGCTGAAACCGTTATCTATTCTACAGAGAAAATGCTTCAGGATTATGGAGAGAAAGTAGATAATGAAGTGAAAGAAAAAATTGAGAATGCAGTTAAGGATCTGAAAGATGCTGTTGAAAAGGACAATACAGATTTAATTAAAAAAGAGCTTGAGAAAGTGAATAAAGTTGCTCAGGAGCTTGGAATGAAGATGTATCAGGAGGCGATGAGGCAGCAACAGCAAGGAGCAGAGAAAAAAGAAAAAAGCGATGATGATACCGTGGTGGAAGGGAAGTATGAAGACCTTGAGAAAGATAATGAGAAAAAGAGATGATCAACTTAGAGAGTTCTTTAGATGACGATGCAAGGGGGTTTATTAGAAAAGAGATTATAGATAGGGTTCCTAGTTATTTAAGAAATAGAGCCCTCCGTGAGTATACACAGACACGCGGCAGGCCAATTGAAAAAAATAAAATTAAACCATATGAAAGAGAATTCCTTGATGATTTTATCAGAGATATTACAATTGAATGTAAAATAAAATATCCTGAATTAAGGGGATATTTAATAAGGAGGTTGGTTAATTATTATCTTTTCACCCCGATAGAAGAGGATTTTTAATTTTTAGAAGATGACAAAACTAAAGTATATTCAGGATTTACATTATCATCCAAAATGTAAGAAAATAAAGGATGTAGAAAGTTTAACTCATAAAGTTGCTATGGAACATTGGCTCGCTGTTGATGCACAAATACGAAAAGAACACAAGTGTACTTTAACAGCGTATCTTTTATATCAGCACCATTTTAGAGATAGGTCGATGTATGAATTAGCTCAGGAGCTTGGAGAGTCACGTCAGACACTAACTGGATTAATATATATGTTAAATATCCCTACTAGAAGTAGAGAAGAGATGTATACAAGACGATTTGGTGAGAAAGTCTCTTTAAGAAACAGTGGAAAAAAACCTTCGCTAGAAGTGAGAAGAAATATATCTCGTTCACGTTTGAATTTAAGAGGGAATGATTTAGATGAGGGGTTTGTTGTGAACTGTTATGTTGAGCGAGAAATTGGTTGCTATCAAATTGCTCGACTCTGCAAGGTTAGTTATACTACTATTTATAACTGTTTAAGAAGAAATAATATCAAAAGAAGAAGTATTAAAGAAGCTACTCAGAGATCTGCGGCTTTTAAGTTAGGAAAAACTTATGAGGAAATTTACGGGGTAAAAAAAGCAGAGAAGATTAAAGAAAAAATGCACTTAGCACATCAACTAAGAAGATGACAAAAAGAGATTACTACGAAATTTTAGGAATAAATAAAAATGCTTCTACTGATGAGATTAAAAAAGCTTACAAGAAATTAGCTTTGAAACATCATCCTGATAAAGGGGGCGATGCTGAAAAATTTAAAGAAATTTCTGAAGCATATGCTGTTCTTAGCGATGATAGTAAAAGAAATCAGTATGATCAATTCGGTCATGCAGGCTTTGATCAGAGATTTAGCCAGGAAGATATTTTTAGAGGTGCTGACTTTTCAAGCATATTCGACGAGATATTTGGAAATGCTGGATTTGGGGGGAGCATTTTTGACGTGTTTTTCGGTGGGCAAAGAAGAAGGGGGGGAGAGAGAGGCAACGATTTAAGCCACGAGATCGAGCTTAGTTTTGAAGATGCTGTATTCGGAACTAAAAAAGAGATTAGAATTCTGATAACAGAAGCTTGTGGCAAATGCGGTGGTAGCGGAGCAGAGAATGACGATTTTGAAAGCTGCAGCAAGTGTGATGGAACTGGACAGGTAAGAAAAAGCAGAAGGACTATGTTCGGAATGTTTTCATCAATTAGTACATGTGATAATTGCGAAGGCGACGGCAAGATAATAAAAACCAGATGCAGGGAATGCAAAGGTGCTGGATTAGTTAGCAATCTAAAGAAAATTAATGTTGATATTCCTGCTGGAATTGACGACGGTAATCAGATAAGATTGAGCGGGAAGGGTGATGTTAACAGAAATGGGAGGCATCCTGGAGATTTGTATATAGTGGTTAGAGTCAAAGATCATGATATTTTCAGAAGAGATGGCTACGACATCCATTTAGAAATTCCAATTAGCTTTTATCTAGCTAGTGCCGGCGGAGATCTTGAAATTCCAACTTTAAACGGGAAGGCTAAGTTGAAAATTCCTGCTGGCACTAAAAGCGGGACGATGTTTAGACTGGAAGGAAAAGGAATCAAATATGTAAATGATAACGGCTTTGGAGATGAGTATGTTAAAGTTACTATTGATGTGCCTAGAAAATTAGATAATAAACAAAAAAAATTACTGAAAGAATTTGATGAAAGTTTGAAGAAAAAAAGGTTTGGGATATTTTAACCGCTTCGCTGATGGACAACGAAATTTTCCATGAGCCTTTCCTTTCTTAGCCTACGTATATTTATAGAAACATTTTTATATTAGTTCATTCTGTGAACTAATTAGTTCATTCTGTGAACTAAGTTGAAATGAAAAGCGATGTAATTTCCTTTATTTTGAATTCAGAGAATAAGAAAAAAATAATGAGGACGATTTTTGAACATCCTAAAAGGCAATGGAGTTGCTATGCCTTGGAGGACTTGACCAAGATTTCTCACGCCACAGTATTTAGAACCTTAGCTGGATTGAAAGAGTTTGGCATGTTAAAGAGTTTTAAAATAAATAAGAAAGATATTGTATATGAATTGCCCAAAAACCCAATAACAAAAGAAATAGAAAAAATCCTCGATATTGGGAGATTAGCATCTAAAAAAATAGCTAAAGACTTTAGTAGGAAAATAAAATCAGGAAAAATTTTTAGTATTATTTTATATGGCTCAAGTGTTAAAGGCAAAATTGAACTCGAGAGTGATATTGATATCCTTATTGTTTTGAACAAGCATGATAAAGTGTTTGAAAGAGAATTATTAAATAAGGCTGCCGGATATTCATCCGAAGTTAATCGAAGTATTTCTCTTGTTATAATGGATAGGCTTGAAGTTAAAAAAGAAAAAAACAGCCAATTTCTCAAAAATATTAAAGAAGCTATGGAGATACTTTATGGAAAAGAGCCACTATAGCCAAGCTACGTTATGGTTAGAAGGAGCAAAATACATTGCTAAATATGAAAGCCAAGATAGAGATAAATACAATGTTGCTGTTGCCATGTTGGTTCATGCAGTGATAAAAGCTAATGATGCCCTGACTTTTAAATTCCTAAATACAACTGCCAGGAGACATGATGATGCTAGAAGGTTATTTGAAGACTTGATTAAAAGAAATTTTATTAAATCTGAATATGCTTCCTATAAGGATACTATTCAGGATGCAATAAATAACAAGGCAAAAGCAGAATATAGAATTAGCTTTTTTAGCAAAAACGATTTTGAAAGTTTTTAGAGAGACAGTGATAGATTTTTAAGGATGGTTAAAGATCATATTAATTAATCTATCTTTTTAACGCTGTTAAAAATTAATTTTTAGACATTATAATAGTCTTGCCGTGTCATCTCTAACTCTGCTAATAAGCGTCTTATAACCTCGCTTCTATCTGCATGCCATGTTTTTTCTATGTTAGCTATCTCTTTTAATACAAATTTATTCAATCTTACAGATATTATCGTTTCCATTGTATACAATGTATTATTTTGTATACTTAAAAGGTTTTTGGTTCCTAGAAAAATTATAATCTAATCCGTTTCTTTTTGGACTTGATTCGCTAATCGATTGTAAATCAATGGCGCACAATTGAATTTTATTCAATTAGTGTTTCTTTCCAAAAGAAAAAGGAAGATGGGGAAGTTTTCATAAGAAACCGTAGGTGTCTTATTGAGCGAAGCGATTAAAAATTATTTTTAATTTATATCTCTCTCAAATATCCCCAGTTATGTAATTTATCACTATCCTCAAACCACCTATCCCCGATATCAGTTCTATAGTACATGTGCGGGATCATAATATTTTTTATTCTTCCATAAACTTGATTCTGTGCCTGCTTCATTGTAGATCCGCTGCCGCAGACAATAAGCACAACTCCAGAGTTTCCAGTTACAACCCACTCTCCATTTACAAGTTTGACATCCTCCAAATGCACCCCATCAACTGGCTTCTTGAAATATATGATTGAATCTTTAGACTTAACTTCAAATGTTTCTTTGTCTCTAAATGGAAATGGAGGAACAACTAATCTAACTCCTATATGAAAGCCGCTCTTAACTTTCAATTGAGGTTTATTTCCTTTAGCAAGCTCATATAAAAAATCTCCAATAGGTGTTATCATGCTGTCCTGCATAATGCTGATATGAGGGTATCCAAATCTTGATGTAAATTCAAGTGGATAAATCCCGTTGCTATTGACAATGCAGTTAAGGTCAATGTATCCCACATAATTTTCCTCTACAAGTTTCTGCTCAAATTTTTTCAAAGTTACATTGAATAGTTTATTAGGATCGCTATGGAAAATTACTGTTCCCATTTCTCCTGTTGAAGGCCCTAAATTTCCAGGAAATAATTTCTTGTGCTCAAAATTTACATTGATAGGATAAATAAACTCCTTCCCATTAAAGAATGCACCGACGGCAACCTCCACTCCAGTAATTCTTTTCTGCAATTGAAACACAGGAATCTTTTTTGCCCATGCTTTTTTATAATCTCCAAGAACTTGAATTACATCTCTTCCGTCCTCTTCCTCCCCAATGAACAAAAGCCCTTTAATGTTCTGTGCTTCCCCGCTCGGTTTTATCACATATCTTCCAGGATTTTCCTTCACAAATTGAATTGCATCATCAAAAGAAGTAAATTCTTTATAAGGAAGTATCGGCACACCATATTTTTTCAGCTCTTCCTGCCCAAATGACCTGTCATCTTCTAATTGATCTGTATAGGGAGTTCCACCGACAACGAATTTTCCCTGCTCTCTTAATTTTTTAGCTTTTTTTCCTTGTCCTAATACGTCATCGAAGACAATGACATCAGCCCAATCAACTTCTTTTTTCCAGTCATCAACCATCGGAACAAAGCCTTCAGCTACTTCTTTGTCTTCCGGGCTTTCGATATAGTATTTTACCTCATGCCCTTCCTTGACAACCTGCCAGGCAATATCTCCAATAAGCCCGTCAATGGAAACGAAAAGAAATCTTTTAGGATTCATAGTTTTAACTACACCATTCCTCTTAACTTCCTTTGCACCCACTTTTTGATTATTAGTTGCAGATATTTGCGCCATAATTCAATTCTAAATTATATAATTATTTTTTTAGTTTAAATTGTTTTCGTTTTTCAGAAACAATGATTTTACTTTGGATAGTGTGTAAAGTAGAGATCATTCTGTCTGAGATTTTAAGAGCATCTTTAAATCAACGCATTTCCCCGCATTTAAATCTTTAATAGCATTATCTACTCGTGTAAAACCATCTGCATTAATATCAGGGTATATTGCTAAAACTTCAAGATCTGATTTAAATCTTATATCTAAGTCTCTATGTAATCTTTCAATTTCGGTTCTAACAAAACCAAAATAACCTCTAGCATCTTTAAGAATTGCCATATTAAAATCTTCTTTATAATATTCAGAGGCAACCTTCATAGTTATGTCTTGATAATTGGTACTCATATTACAATAAGTAGAAATCAATACTTATAAATCTTTCTATTTTTTACTACTTTATAATAATTAGGAATCAGCGTTTTTAAGAACAAAAATCTTTAAATATATTTAAAAGTTAACGTTAAGTATGCATAATAAATTTCAAGAATATCTTTATTTTGTTTTCAGAGTCCTAGTTGGTGTTTTATTCTTGCAGCACGGCGGTCAAAAATTATTTGGTTGGTTTGGCGGCCTTGGCGGGAATCCAGCTGAATTAATAAGCTTGATGGGTTTAGCAGGAATAATAGAGTTCTTCGGAGGATTAGCAATTGCTTTAGGATTGTTCACAAGATTGACTGCTGTAATAACCGCAGTTGAAATGATTGTTGCATATTTTATGGCACACCTTCCTCAAGGACGAATCCCATTGTTAAATCAAGGAGAGCCTGCATTATTATTCTTCGCATCTTTTCTAATTTTGCTTGCATATGGCGCAGGTAAATGGAGTTTAGGAAAATTACTTTTCAAGAAAGAAATTCTTTAAAGATTATATCTTATTATAACCGTAATTATTTCTCTTTTACTTGAGTTTGACCTGATATTTTTAGAAATGGGGCATATGGATAAACAACTTCGTTTTAAATCTTTGTTTTATTTTGAAGTAGCTAGATCAGTTAAATTTAAATTAAAGAGAAAATAAAGATGACTATGATTCCAATAATCATCTTATTGATTGTATTTCTATTGATAGCAGTCAGGCAAATAGGAAATATAAAGCTGCAGATATGGCAGATTATGCTCGGGGGGGCATTGGCTGTTTTATTGACAAATCAGATTTCTGTTCAAGATTCTTTAAATTCTATAAATCTTGATGTAATGCTGTTTTTATTAAGCATGTTTATTATAGGAGTTGCTCTTGAGGAAAGCGGGTATCTTTCACATTTTTCTTACAAAATATTCAAGAAAGCTAAAACTGCAAACCAGCTTATATTGTTAATATTATTCGTGATGGGCATAGCATCTGCATTTTTAATGAATGATACATTAGCAATAATAGGCACGCCGATAGTTCTACTTTTGGCTAGAAAACATAACATTAATCCCAAGATATTATTGATTACATTAGCATTCGCAATTACAATTGGAAGTGTGATGAGCCCATTGGGAAATCCGCAGAACCTTTTGATAGCGACTGAAGGAAATATTGAAAATTCATTCTTTACTTTTTTAAAATTTCTTTTTTTCCCAACAATGATTAACCTCTTTGCTGCTTTTTTGATTTTAAGATTCTTCCATAAAGAACATTTCAATAATAATTCCTTAAACCATTCACAAGAACCGATAAAAGATCACAATCTTGCTATTTTATCTAAAATTTCCCTTGTCATACTTTTGACGCTAATATTTATAAAAATAATAATTTCCTTTTTTAATCCTTCATTAGACTTTAAATTAGTTTATATTACCCTCTTTGCATCGCTTCCAATTTTAATATTTGCTAAAGATAGAATTTCAATAATAAAAAAGGTAGACTGGCATACACTAATATTTTTTGCAGCTATGTTTGTGTTAATGGAAAGCGTTTGGAATACCGGATTTTTCCAATCAGTAATAGAATCTTTCAATGTAAACTTAACTTCAATCCTAATGATATTTATTGTAAGCATCTTGTTAAGCCAGCTAATTTCAAACGTACCTCTAGTTGCGTTATATCTACCTCTTCTATCCAATCTAGGTGCATCAGCTAAAGAAATGGTTGCATTGGCAGCAGGCAGCACAATTGCAGGCAACCTGCTAATACTAGGTGCAGCAAGCAATGTTATTATAATTCAAAATGCAGAAAAGAGATCAGGAGAGACAATAAATTTTTTAGAATTTGCAAAAGTTGGGATTCCATTGACAATAATTAATGTCTTGATTTATTTGTTGTTCTTATCTTAATGATGGCTTACTTTTATATATTCATTATACAGCTCTCTGCCTTTTTTTGTTATACAGTATGATGGTTCAAAACCGACTAACGCCTGGTTTACTAATTCTCCATTACGAAGCTTTCCAAGAAGATCTGCTTGATATTCACTATCATGTTCGATAACAGCAGATTCACTATGCCAATTCATCACATTTTGATCGTCTAATTCAATAAACCTTTCAAGGATATCTGTTGCATCATTTAACTCATCATCATCACACAAAATTCTTCTTAATATCTCTTTAGCAGCTTCCATAAAATAAATATCTGGTAATGATATATTTAAGGTTTTATGTAGTAAGATTAGTGCAATTATAAACACATTTTTCAGTAGTCACCATAATCCGATACATTTAATAATTAAAATATTTGATATAAAGGCATGAGACTACAAGATTCAGTTAGAGGGAATAGTTAATTTACATAATTCTGTTTATTCATTAAAAATCATTTGGAGATATTTATTATGTGGATCTGGAATACAAAAAAGGAAACTGAAAGAAGTCTAAAAAATTATATTTCATTAGATAAATTTCCAGAAATAAAAGGCTATGATTTTGAAAAAGATTTCAATCACAAAGAATTCTTAGCATCATATAAACAAATGGGTTTTCAGGGATCAAATCTAGGAATCGCTATTTCCATCTTTCAGGAAGTTATTGAAAAGAAAATTCCAATCTTTATTTCATTCGCAGGAAACATGATCAGCTCAGGAAACAGAGAGCTGATAACCTACCTAGTGAAGAATAAGCTGGTAAAAGGGATAGTAACGACAGGCGCAGCAGTAGAAGAAGACATTATCAAGTGCATCAAGCCTTTTCATCTCGGGAGCTTCGAAGCAAAAGGAAGTTTTCTATCTGAAAACTCAATAGGAAGGATAGGAAATATTTTTGTCCCGTTTGATCGCTATCTCTATCTTGAAAAATTTCTTAATGAACTATTTCCAATACTCTACAAAAAACAAAAAGAAAACAAAAAAATATTATCGACAAATGAAGTTGCAAGAGAAGCAGGTTTGCTAATAGAAAAAAATGAGCACACCTCTGAAAGATGCAGCGAATCGTTTTTATATTGGGCATCAAAAAACAACATTTCTATTTTCTGTCCGGGAATTACAGATGGAGCCATTGGAGATATCTCAGTTTTCTTCAAAAGAAATAATCAAGATTTTGTTATAGACATTACCGAGGATAATAAATTTCTAACCTCCATGTTAATGAATGGAGAAACAGCCGCATCGCTCATCTTAGGAGGGGGGATTTCAAAGCATTTTTTATTAAACGCAGCTATTTTCAGAGACGGATTTGAATATAGTATTTATTTAACAACAGCAGCTGAATTCGACGGCTCAGATTCAGGAGGAAATCAAGAAGAAGCAATTTCATGGTCAAAGATAAAGCCAAATGCAAAAAGAGCAAAGGTAGTTGCAGATGCTACAATCACGTTTCCAATATTAATTTCTTCTATTATCAAAAAAAAGAATTATTGAATGCTCGTGCTGGCAGTTAAAAATTTTTTGGAAAGATTTATATAATTTAAAATATAAATAGTAATACTATGAATGTAAACATTGCATGAAACTTGGAGGCATTTTACTGTTGGTGTTCGGTGTTCTGTTTTTATTGAGGGACTTCGGTGTCTGGGAATTCTGGAACATCCAATAGTGGACGGTTTTGTTTATCCTATTTGGAGTAATGAAATTGGGCTCAAGCAGCTGCCCTAAATGCCAAGGCCAAGAAAAAAAGGGTAAATAAAAATAAGAGTGGATAGTCACTTCTTATTTTTTTATTTTAGTAATCTTAAATGGTACAGTCTCTGTTCAAGATTTAGATATAAATTTTCCACGGTGACTTTTTCTTTTTCTGTTAACCCGTTTGGTCCTAAAATTAGTTTTCGTTTCCCCCCTCTCTCAATAAATATTCCGAGTGCATTCTTTGAGGGAGAATACAGAAACGTTGTTCTTATTTCTAAATGCCCGTTAAAATCTTGCTCTTGCTTTTTCAACTCTACATATTCCTCCAGTGTAACTCCTTGTAATGTATATCTCATTTTAACCATAATTTTCAATAATGATGAATATGATTTTGAGTTTAAATAGGGAGATTAGTTGATATATTCCATAACGATTCAAAGTAATATTTATAGCTTCTGGCCACTTCATTGCTTCTGATTAAAATTCCCAGCGGATTCTCCTTCCAAATTATAATTGTAACTTTATCCCCGTAGACTATCGTAGTTGTTGGATTTACAAACTCTTTTGATAAAAAGCGGACATCACCTACAAATTCTTTTACAAAATCCTCTTCCCGTTCATTTTCACTATATATTGCCCGACATTTTATCCCATGCTCTCTCTTTTTTTTCTGATACTGTGGATAATAGAAATTTAAATATTGTTTGAATTTTTCTCCAGAGCCGAATTTATCATAATTAACTTTTGATCTTAATATGTCTTCAAATATAGTTTTAAGCCCCTCTTTGCCTTTATAGACCGTTACTTCGTCGTATTTTGGCGGGGATTTGTATATCTTTCTTAGCTCTGGCAGGGTTGATTCAATCTCATTTCTTCTTATATCGATGAATTCAAGCAGTTTACGAGGGTCAGTGGCATTGTATATTACTTTATTCTCCACTTTTGCAAAACTTACCAATCCTTTTTTGATAAGCCTATTAAGGGTGTCATAGGTGTTTTTCCTATATAATGTTGAGCGCTCTGAAATCTCTGTTGCTGAAGCAGAGCTTAGTTCTAGAAGGCATAAATACACCTTAATTTCAGACTTTGTCATTCCGAGATTTTCTAGCAGCTCTGTTTTCATGTACCTAAACCCTCCTTATACACTTATTAAGATTTGTAGTATCTTTTGCTACTATCAATATTTATTAGCTAATAGTTGATACAATGGTTTTATTAAAATAACTCTGGAGGTGTAAAATGGCTGAACAGCAAAACATAACAAACCAACCACAACCAACTCTACCAAGACCGGTCGTAGGATACAAGAAGAAAAAGGCACAATAATGGATTATATTAAACTGGTTGTAATGTAAACCTAATATTCTTTTTTATTTTTTTATTTTTTTAATCATTATAATAAAAAGGCAAATAAAAAGAAAATTGTAATAAACTAAACTATTTTATTTTTTAATTATTCCCAATCATCTTCATCATCATTATCTTGATCATCATTATCAAAATCATCATCTTCATCCATTCTCTTTTTTTTCTTCATCGCAGCCATTTGTCTACCCCCCTCCCACTTTTTTTACACTATGCCAAATTGTGTTGTTAGTGGTAAATGCTATCCATATTAACTTATTTTTAAATCTTGTGGGTGCCAATTTTTCGGCTGAAGCTCATCCAATCACTTATTTTAATAATCTTAGTTTCAAGCTTAGGGTATGTTAAAACAGCGTTCTTGTAATCATTACATTCTTCAAAGCTCATATTGTCTGCAATTAAGAATTTGTTTTTCTTGACTAATCTAATGCAATCTTCCAATACTCTAATATAACTTTTTTTAGCAAAGTCAATGAAAATTAAATCAAAATAATCTTTTTTTTCTGAGGAAAGTTTCTTGACGAATTCAACTCCATCGCCTATAACAACCTCAGCTCTAATTTTAAATTTCTTGAAGTTATTTTTTGCTTCTTCAGCTAAACTAGGATTAATTTCAACTGTTGTTAATCTCCCACCTTGACTTCCTAAAATTATTCCAGAATAGCCGTTGGCAGTTCCGAGCTCTAAAATCTTTCTTGGCTTTAATTCTTTTATTTTTTCCAGTACCCATTTTCCTTTTATTCTTCCTAGAATTGGAATCCCTCTTTCATAACTTTCTTTTTCTAATGGTTTTAATTTTTCAATGAAGTTCATATATTTACAGAGAATCTAATAGGCTTTTAATGTTTATCATATTTTTAGAGGCAGTATGCAAGTAGATCATAGTAGTTTCAGGGCTTGCATGACCCAATAAACTTTGTACATCTGTAACAGAATAACCATTTTCAATTAAATGTGTGGCAAATGAATGTCTTAACGTATGGGTATGAACTTTTTTATTTATCTTAGAAGTTTTAGTAGCATTTTTAATAATAACAGCAACCGTTCTCTGACTTAGATGATTTCTTTTATTCCCCGGAAAGAGCCAGTCACTAATTTTGTTATTTTTTACATAATCTTGCAGTTCTCTTTTAATGCTTTCAGCAATAATAAACAATCTATCTTTCTTTCCTTTTCCTTCCCTTACCCAGCCATAATCCTTTTCAAATTCAAAATTTTCAACCCTTAAATTTACTAATTCAGAAACTCTTAATCCTGCGGAATACATCAATTTAATCATTAATCTATGCTTATAATTCCTTATAGCATTTATCAATCTACTAATTTCTTCCTTAGTTAAAACAACAGGCAGTCTCTCAGGAACTTTAGAGTATTTTATATTTAGTCTCATCCTTTTATTCAGGATCTGCTCAAAGAAAAACTTCAAGGCATTCAAATAAACGTTAACAGTGTTTCCGGCAGCATTTTTTAATATCAAGCTGTTTAGAAATTCCCTTACATCAGTTTTACTTACTTTAACTGGGTCTTTTTTACACTTATTGAAAAATTTGTTAATGCATTCAAGATAGGTTTTTATAGTTTTGCTGCTATAGCTTCTTCTTAACATCTCACGTGTGACTTTATATTCAACATCCATCAAAGATAAGATAATTATTAAGTTAAAATAATTTAGTATAAACTTAAAAATTACTACAGAAAGTTTTGACTCGCCTCTCAAATTTCACTTAATCAGGCTTCATATAATCAAAATTTAACATTCTGCTTATATGAACGATTAGCCGAAATCGAATTTTCACTTTTTTTAAGAACGAGTCGGGAACCCCCACCTTGCGCTTCGCGCAAAATTATGCTTTTTCTCTTGCCATATAAGAAACTGCATCAGGATAAACTTCTCTTGACCAAGCACCCTTCAGGGTTGCTCTATGAAATTCTTTACTACCTAAATATTTATCCCCAAATTCTTGTTTTGCTTTATCAAGCATTTTTTGATAATGCAATGGACCTAATGTATGTCCAATAGTTCTCCAAACATCCATAAAACTTCCTTTAAAATCCTCTTTAAATCCTCTCGCAATTACAGGATTTTGAGTTAGTTCAAGAATATGTTCATAACCATTAAAGCCCTCTTCCCTAACTTCTCTGTCTTTTGTCAGAGCATAATACATATATTCCATTCTTGATTGTTGCTCTAAATCATTTTCTTCTTCTAAAAGAGCAACATTTTCCTCGCTTAAACCTAACTCTCCTAATCTTTGTCTTAAAAAATCATAACATTTTTTTTCTGCATTAATTGCTACACCTTCAGTTATAGATTTTGTAGGAGTCATGCTCCCAATTTCTTCTGTGAATCTTAATGAATGTGGCATTTGTTCAGAATGTATTTGGTGTGCACCATGACCCAAAACTTCATGGAAAGCAACATTGTATGCTCTTGTTGGAATTGCTATAACTCCTCCATTTTCTGGAAAAAATTCAAAGCCATAAGAACCCAAACTGAACACTTTTGTTTTTGAATTCCAGTTGCTCCATTCTGCCCCATCTTTTGGAGGCAATAGTAAGATGCTCATATCAAAATCTTGTGGCGGGTAACCTTCAGATTTTCCAAAATCAATGATGTCTTTTTTTATCTTTGGCAACCATTCTCTTGCCGATTTTTGTGCTTCTTCTGTAAATGGGTTTACTCTTGAATAATCTTTTTCTTGCCTTTTTTCAGAATGTTGCCATCTCCTTTCCCAAGGAGGAGATTTAACTCTTTCTTCAAGATATTCAAAAGTCCCTTCTCCAGCAAGTCTATTAAAAAAATCTCTAACAGGAATTGAAAAATTTGGGTCTGCAAAATAATCTATTACCATATCATTTAATGTTAAATTTGATTGAATATTACTTAAAACTAATTCATCAAATCTACCTTCAGGTTTTATTTTATCTACTTCCTGAAGTAAATTAGTTAAACCTTCTTTGTAGATTTGTCTCCCATGAAGATTAACAAGTGAACCAAAATATCTAGCACTAAGTTTATAAAAGTCTCCAACCTTTCTATCTAATTCTATTAATCCTGGATTTATAATCTGAGTCATACTATTTAGAGGAAGTCTATCCTTTATAAAACTTTCTATTAATTTACTACTCTTAAATGACTATTTAACATAGTAGGGGGTTCCCGACTCTAGGTCCTTTGGACAATTTGTCTGCTTCGTAGATATTTATTAAAATGAAAATTCGACTCTCTCTTCCTTCGGCTACGAGCCTCTCTGCGTTCTCGCCTGTCGGCTCGGGTCGGCTAACAAAAATTATGCCCAATAATTTTGAGAGGCTAAAAAAGTAGAGGGAACAATTTTAAACTAGAAAAGGGGAGTTTCGTCTTTCAGACATATACACTTAACTA
>CAYJRS010000010.1:0-5608 GCA_964372845.1 Candidatus Woesearchaeota archaeon
CTAAATTTTCTGGTATAATTTTCCCTAGATATTTTTCTCTTGTAATTACTCTTTTTCCTTTTCGATATGAATGCTGAAGATAGAAATAATTCTTTCTTTTTATAATTCTCATATAAAATTAGTACCATTACATTTATTTAAATTTTCCGGTTTTTGCTACTATTGTCATGGTATATATCACTCTTGAGCGAATGAAACCCCTAATATCCAACCAGTGCGATTCAATAATTTGGTTTTAAAAATCCAATAGAACCTCTTGGGATTCTTCTTAATGCAAGCTCTAATCCTTCTGGAACATCTACAATTTCATCAATAAAACCTTCCTTTTTAGCATCAGAAGAAGTCATCCAAAGTCCTTTGTCATATCTCTCGTTTTGTTTTTCAAAAGATATGCCAGTTCTCTCAACTATTATATTACGACCAATAAAACTCATGCTTTTTCCTAGTTCTTCTTCAGTAACATTTCTTAAAAAGCCATTTTCAGAGATAACAGGTCTGTGCATAAAGAATCTCGTACTTCTATGACTGTATCTTTTTTCTCCAACCTGCATTAAACTAACAGCTTCAGACGCAACTAAATTATAACCTAGAGTTATTATTCCATTATCCTCTAATCTATGTAAATAAAATTCTATAAACATACTACCTCCTCTGCTGTTTATTGCTAATAATAAAGGGTCGTTGGGATAATGTATTCTTTTTTGCCTCACACTTCTTGTTAATGAATCAAATTTTTTAAAAAGCTCCGCATTGTAATAATAAACATTGTTTTTCCTTATTTCATAATTTCCGATTCTAACTGTCTCAGTCATTTTCTAAAACCCTAAGAATAAACTTAGAGGCTTACCTCTTTTCTTAAATATATACTAAAATGATTATTCTTAAGTCTTTTTATTTCTAAAACCTGTGTGTAAGTGGTGACAAATGTCATGATACAACACAAACAACACACCCTTTTATAGATACTTTTAAATACTCTAAATGGATTATTTTATTTATGATGAACAGAGTTGATTGTCTTCATAGGAAAGATTTCATCCTTTCCAAACCTGAATTCTGATTTTTATAGCTGTAGCTTTCTGAAAAGTTTTGATAGTATTTTTAATGCTAGATTCCAAAATAGTGTAACCGTTAGAACGGAAAATATTAAATATGATGAAGTCTTTATAGATTGTATGGAAAAAAGGGTGATATTCCCTAAAGATAAGCAGAAGGAATTTATACTTGATTCTAGGAACTCTCTTAATTTAAGCTGGTCTGAACTTGAAGAAAGATTGGGTCTTAAAAGGCAGGCATTGGAAAAAGCATATAGATATGAATATTGTAGTTTTCCTAAAAAGTTATTTACAAAGATATGTCAATTAAGAGGCCTGTCTGAAAAAGATGTCCTTAAAAAATATGATGCTTGTATTAGAGATTTAATTCCAATAGCTGGTAGAAAGGTATTGGGAGAAAATAGGACTAAACTTCCCGAAACCAAGATAACTTTTAAAAATTCTGTACCCTCTTTTGATGTCTCCAGCATTAAGTTAAGTAAATATGATAAAAAAAAGAATCTGAAACTTCCAAATAAATTAACTCCTGAATTAGCAGAAGAGATAGGAATGAATATTGGTGATGGATTTCTTTCTAATAAAAAAAAGGAATATAGATTAAAAGGAAATAAAAATGAAAGGGATTATTATGATGGTTTTATTAAGGACCTTTATAAAAAATTATTTAATTTGGATCTTAATCTTAAAGAATACGAAACGACTTATGGTTTCGAATTATATTCTGAAGCTTTTTGGACATTTAAAAATAAAATTTTAGGCATTCCTGCAGGGAGAAAAAATAGTATAAACTTGCCTGATATTATAAAAGTTAGTGATAAAGATATCTTAACTTCCTTTATCCGGGGCCTTTTCGATACAGATGGATCAATTTCTTTTACACGAAGTTATGATAATTATATAAATTATTACCCTACAATTTCTTTGACTTTAAAATCTAAAGATCTAATGTTTGGGATTGCTGAAATTTTGACGATGTTGGGCTTGGAGCCCAAAATATATCCTGCTGCTTTTGATTGTTGGAGGATAGATCTTAATGGATATAATAGGTTGGCCAAGTATTCAAAGTTAGTCGGATGGAATAATCCTAAAAAAAGAGATAAAGTTTTAAAATGGAAAAACAGATATCCTGAATTAGGAAAGGAGGTTGTGGTGGGCGTGGTGTAGTTCGGTTTAACATACAGGCCTGTGGAGCCTGTGATCGCGTGTTCAAATCACGCCGTCCACCCCTTATAAAAATAAAATGAAGCTTCAAAATCCTAGAGGGATGAGCGACTTTTCTCCTGAAGAAAGTATTTTAAGAAATAAGTTAATTAATTTATTTAAACAGAGTTTTGAAAATTACGGGTTTTCCCCTTTAGAGACTCCGATTATTGAGAGATTTGATGTTCTTTCTGCTAAGTATGCTGGCGGAGATGAGATATTAAAAGAAACTTTCAAACTAAGAGATCAAGGTAAGAGGGAACTTGGATTGAGATATGATTTAACTGTTCCGCTTGCAAGATATGTTGGAATGAATCCACAAGTTAAACTTCCTTTTAAGAGATATCAAATAGGAGCTGTTTATAGAGATGGACCGATAAAACTAGGAAGAGCAAGAGAATTTGTGCAGTGCGATGTTGATATAATCGGAAGCTCTTCTCCTTTAGCAGATGCTGAGCTATTAATACTCGCCTCTAGAATCTTTGATAAATTAAATTTGAAAGTTGAAATTAAACTAAATTCAAGGAAGATATTGAACGCCATAATGGAGATGCTGGATATTCCTGAGAAAGATAAAATTGAGTTCATACTTTCACTAGATAAATTAGAAAAAATTGGAGTAAATGGAGTTAGAGAAGAGCTGAAGAAAAAAAGGATTAAAGAATATGGTGAAATAATTCCTTTGTTATCAACTGCAAAAATAAACTCTCTAAATGAATTAAAAGACTATGTCATAAAAGTATTTGAGAAGAAAAAGAAAAAATTTGAGAACACAGAATATGAAAATGGGTTCAATGAAGTACGAGAGATTCTAAATTATTCGAAAAATTTGGGGATTAAAAACATTGAATTCAATGGGGCTTTGGCAAGAGGATTGGCCTATTATACTGGAGCTGTGTTTGAGGTTTTCTTGAAAAATTCTGAGGTGAAAAGCTCTGTGGCTGGCGGAGGGAGATATGATGAGATGATTGGCAAGTTTTTAGAAGGAAAAAATTACTATCCTGCTACAGGAATTTCTTTTGGAATTGAGCCAATAATGAAAGCTAAGAAAATTGATAAAAAAGAAATTAAAAAAACAGTAACTCAAGTTTATGTTATTCCAATAAATGCATTAAAAGAATCTTTAGATATTGCTGAAAAACTAAGAAGAGAGAATATTAACGTGGATGTTGCTTTTGATAAAAAAGGGATTAGCAAGGGATTGGAATTTGCTAATTCTTTAGGGATTCCTTATGTGATTATTATAGGAGAAGATGAGCTCAAGAAAAATAAAGTGAAATTGAAAGATATGAAAACTGGAAACGAACAATTGCTAAAAGTTGATGATGTTGTTAAAAAATTGAAATAAGAAAGGAATCTATTCCAATTCTATCTCTATCCCGCCAAACTTTGGAACTATTAATTTGTTGTAGATATTTGCCCCGACGTATCCTGATAGATAACCAACTCCACCATATGCTACTGGCGATAATATTATTGATAAAATTCCCAAGCCTAGAAAAGAAGTTCCCAAAATAGACCCTCCTATGCTGCTAAATATAGTTAAAAGCACTCCAGTAACAAGCCCGTAAAAAACCCCGAATATTCCAAAAAGATTTGCCAGCGATTTCTGGCTTACACTAGTTATCGTCTTCATTTCTATCACCTCTCATTTTTATTTCAATATCGCCAAAGTGCTCCTCTTGAAGCAGATCTATTCTTCTTTGATGATCGAGATGAAGCAATGGAATGAATGCTGCGATTTTGTCTTCTCTCCTATTGCTCTGAACAAATTTGTTAAATGTCAGCTTTTTTTCTGTCTTGAATATGCCTGCTATCTTGCTGTAAATCTGATCTATGATGTTATTTATATTAACTTTTCTTTCTGGGAGGATAACTGGAGGAACATTTAATGCGTATTCTCTTCTCATTAATCTTCTTTTATCAACTTGTAATGCCTTTTGCAGCGCTGAAATTAAATCCTGCAATGCGACTTTCCTTCTTCTTGGCTGAGGCATCTTCGGAATTACAACAATTTTATTTTCTTCTAGTGCTTCAATCGACTCCTGATCAAGACCCTCTGGGATAAATTCTTCTTCCTGCGGATTTATTATGGATTCAAAACGAACTATGTCTTCTTCTACTAATTTTTGCGATTTAAGCTTGAGCAGAATTGCAGATGCCAGGATTACTTTTCCAGAAACTGCGAAGTTCATCTCCTGCAGTCTTTTTACTGTCTCCAGGTATTTTCTTGCTAATAGAGAGATGTCAATGTCCCAAGGATCCATTTCCTCTGTTTTTACCAAGTCATAGAGAATTGTCTGCCATGTTATCTCATCTTCTTTCAAAAGCATCTCGAAAATGCGTTCCTGCATTCTTAAAATAAATGTAGCTGTATATATAAAATAATTGTTTTTACTTGCTGTGACAAATTGTAAATTATGTAACTATTTTAAAGTAGTATAAAACCGAAAGCTTTATATACTAGTTGTAATTTGCTATATTATATCACCTCTTTTCCCAGGATCTGCTTTCGGGTGGATTCTGGGTTTTATTTTTATGGCTATTTTTTGATTTCTTTTGCACCTATAATTATAAGAGCTAATTTAGAAAATTTTAAAAATTGATGAAATATAAAACGGATAAAACTGGCACGATATTATGGGATGCAAAAACAATGGCTTTAGATAAGATTTTGAAAGTTTTAAGAAAAAGAACATCTCTCGTTTCTCTTGGTATAGCTGGAAGCATTTTTACTCTTCCTTCCTATCTTGATGTCGTGATTTTGCAGAATAAAACTGTAAATGCTCAGCCAAAGCTTGAGGAGAGAATTGGCTTTAGGACTGATCTTAGGACTGGAGAAAGAATATCTGCTAACGGATCCAAACTTAGAAGATACAAAGAGTGGATCAATGACACTGTTGACTGGAGCAGAAGAAATAATGAATATGCGGTTGTTGTAAATAAATCTGAAAGAAAATTAAGAGTTTATTACAATGGAACTGCAATTGATTCTTTTTTAGTCGGTTTGAGCCCAAAATCCATTGGAGAAAAATCTTATGAAGGAGACCTTTATACTCCTGAAGGATGCTATAATATTTATGAGAAAAAATTCAAGAGCATATTTTACAAATCCTTGATGATTAATTATCCAAATCCCATTGATAGATTAAGATTTTATGAAAACAAGGAAAAAGGGATTGTTCCAAAAGGAAAAGGGCCTGGAAGCAATATTGCAATTCACGGCGGCGGAAATAAAAAAGACTGGACATACGGCTGTATAGCTCTAGAGAATGAAGATATTGATAAGTTATTTTATTGGGCAAAATTCTTGACGCCTGTAACCATTGTCGGATATGAATAAGAAAATAAAA
>CAYJRS010000010.1:5708-12597 GCA_964372845.1 Candidatus Woesearchaeota archaeon
CTTCGAAACTTTTTATCTAGTAAAATATAAATCTCCTTCTTTGGGAATTGCCAAAAGTGTATCTTATCAGCCATTTTTTAACTATACTATTATACACTTACCGCAGTATTTGAATTTAAATAGTCTATGATTGTTCATAATTTAAAAATAAGATTTTACTTCTATTTCTTTTGCTCTTTCGGTTTTACTTCTAGGTACTTGCACTTCCCGCAGTAATACCTGTCTTTGTGATTAGCTAAAAAATATCCTGAGCCACATTTAGGACAGCACTTCTCTCTCTTCAAAATATTCCCTTCCACTTTGTATTTTTTCCAAACAGCACTAGGCTTTTTGTTTTTTATTTTCTTCTTTGCCATCTTCTGATTTTACTTTCTTTTGCTGCTCTTGTTTTTTATTTTTCTTGATTAATCTTTCTAGATCCTCTTTTGTGTTGTATATTTCTGCTATTACTTTTGTCTTTGTAGATCCAAAATTATTAATTATCTTATGGAGATTTATTAATTCCTCATTGGTTTTCAACTCCGCCGCAAGCTGCTTTTTAATTACATCTTTTCTTGGTGTTGGCTGCCTGGCGTGATCTATTTCAAAGATTACTTCTGTTCTATTTAATAACGGGAAATGTGTTTCCTTTAATTTTTTCATCTTACCTTTATTGCATATTCTCCTGAATGTTTGATCTCGAGTTTTTTTGCTATCTCGCTTTTGTTTGCATCTGTGATAAATAATCTTCCTTGGAAGTTTTCAGTGAAGTCTGCTCCATTGCAGATTGGACAGCTGTCGCTCTTTACCAATATCCTACAGTGCCTGCAGTATTTCTTTTTCATTTTACTTTCCTTTACTCCCTTTGCTTTCACCTTTGCTTTCACCTTTGCTTTCATGATGTTTTACTTTTTCTTTTTCCTCTTTCAGCCAGGTAATTGCTCCTAGCGCTGGCTGCCTCATTGTCAAACCTATTTTTGGATTGTTCATTTCCTTGTAGCTGACTGCGATTATTCTAGCCCTGCATCTCTCTCCTATCTTTAATACTTTCTTTGTTTCCTTCCCTGTCAGTACCCCTGTTTTTGACATGCTGACATAGTCATCCATTGTTTGAGATAAGTGGATCATGCCATCGATAGCTCCCATGTTGAAAAAAACTCCGAAATCAGTCATCTCTGTTATGTCTCCTAAAACTAACTCGTGAATTTCCGGCCTGAAGACCAGTAATGTGAATCTTGTTTTATAGTAAGCTGCTCCATCTCCAGGAATTATTGTACCTTCGCCAATCTCTTTAATTTCTGAAACTGCGATTGCTATTCCCAAATCTTTTGAGATGAAGTTTTCAAACCTCTCATTCAATCTTTTCAGGATAATTGTTTTCAAATCAGCATCGCCGAAATTCTTCGGAGGCACCCTTACATAGTTTTCCAGCTCTAACTCGTAGTACATTTATTCATTGCTCCTGCTACTGCAAATTGAGAAAAATTTTATAATAAAAAACCTTATAATATCTGAATTCGGAGCCATTTTATTTCTTTTATTTCTTTTATTTTTTTATGTATTTTCCTTTATGTATTTTTTCTGCCTTATCACGAATATTTTTTTTCCTTTTAACCTTTTTTTTAGGTCCTTGTCTGCTGTTGCAGTTGCATACCCTTCTATATCTGCCAGTATCGAGTCGACATCGCCTTCATCGCCTTGTTTTTTAGCTTTTATGACTTTAATTTTTTTTTGCTTTAAAACCTGAAGCGCAAGTTTAGCATGCTTGACTTTTTTTTGCTTTATAAGTTTTTCTAACTCGCTTATAACTGCGTCTAAAGTGTAAATTTGATGGTGATTTAACTGCTCATTATAATCAATGTGAAATTTTGCACAGTTAATAAGGAAATTTGTATCAAGAATGATTTTCATTTAACAAAAAACCGCTTTCAGCATTTATAAACTTTGCTATTATTTTTTTCTAGAATGCGTTTATACGGCTTGTAATGGCTGAATTTTGGGGTTTTACAGGGGAAAGGTTTTTAAATAAAAATTCGTTTGGTTTTCATAATAAAAGGGTTTTTGATTGTTAAAATGGCTAATGAATATAGTGCAAAGGATATACAGGTATTAGAGGGATTGGAAGGGATTCGGAAGAGGCCTGCGATGTACGTTGGAAGCACAGAAAGGCCGCATCACATAGTTCAAGAAGCTATAGACAATGCTATTGATGAATTCTTGGCTGGGCATGCAAAAAACCTGAGGGTTGTAATTCATAAGGATGGAAGCGTGACTGTCGAGGATGATGGAAGAGGTATTCCTGTTGATATTCATCCTAAATTCAAAAAACCTGCCTTGGAGATTGTGATGACTAAACTGCATGCAGGCGGGAAGTTTGACAAGAAAACATACCAAGTTTCTGGAGGGTTGCATGGGGTTGGGATTTCTGTTACAAATGCTTTGAGCGAGTGGCTGAAAGTGGAGGTCATGAGAGATAAGAAAACTTATTTACAAGAATATAGAAAAGGGGTTCCTGTCAGTGATTTAAAGACTAATGGAATTGCAAAGAGCACTGGAACAAAAATTACTTTCTTTCCTGATAAAGAGATTTTTTCCGATATCAATTTTGATTACGATGTTTTAAATAATAGACTAAAGGAGCTTGCTTATTTGAATAGAGGGATCCACATTTATTTTCTTGACGAAAGGGATGATAAGAAAAATGAGTATTATTCTGAAGGCGGTATTAAAAGCTATGTGGAGGACATTAATAAAAATAAAAATCCTGTGCATGAATCAATTTATCTCCAGAAGAATATTGATAAAGTCGACGTTGAAATAGCTATGCAGTATAATTCCGGATACAATGAAAGAATTTTTTCTTTTGTGAACTCCATAAACACAGTTGAGCACGGCACTCATTATTCTGGATTTTCAACTGCTCTTATGAGGGCAATTAACAATTATATAAAAAAAAATAATCTTGACAAAATCAAACTTGAAAGTGAGGATGTAAAAGAAGGAATAACTGCGATAATATCTATAAAAGTTCCTGAGCCCCAATTTGAAGGGCAGACCAAAACAAAACTCGGAAACAGCGAGGTTAAAGGGATAGTTGATTCCATTGTGTATGAAAAGCTAACAAACTTCCTTGAGGAAAATCCCGGGATTGCAAGAATAATTATTGGCAAGTGTTTAAATGCTGCTCAGGCAAGAGAGGCTGCGAGAAAAGCAAGAGAGTTAACAAGAAGAAAATCTGTTCTAGAGTCTGGGAGCCTACCTGGAAAATTAGCTGACTGCCAGGAAAGAGACCCTAGCAAATGTGAAATTTTCTTGGTTGAGGGGGATAGTGCTGCTGGAACGTGTATTGGAGGGAGAGACAGAAAGACACAAGCAATTTTACCATTATGGGGAAAGATGCTGAATGTCGAGAAAGCAAGGATAGACAAAGTTTTTGGAAATGATAAACTGCAGCCAATAATTCTTGCTCTTGGATGCGGGATAGGAGAGGATTTTGACACTTCAAAATTAAGGTATGGAAGGGTAGTTATTATGAGCGATGCAGACATTGACGGCCACCATATTGCAACTTTATTGCTGACTTTCTTCTACAGATATATGAGGAAGCTAATTGAAAATGGGCATGTGTATATTGCAATGCCTCCTCTTTACAAGGTTGTGAAGAATAAAAAAGCGTTTTATGTTTACGATGACAATGAATATAGAAAGTTGCTGGGGGAAATAGGAAAAGACGGAATCTCTGTGCAGAGATATAAAGGACTTGGAGAGATGAATGCTGACCAGCTGTGGGAGACTACTTTGGATCCTGGAAACAGATATATGAAGAAAGTTACAATTGAGGATGCAACTCTTGCTGACCAGATGTTTTCAATTTTAATGGGGGAGGAAGTTGAGCCAAGAAGAGAATTCATAATGAGATATGCTAAGGAAGCAGAGCTGGATATTTGAAGATGAAAAAACACACTATGTCGGAACTTATAATTATGGCCGATAATGCTTTTAATTACTTAAAAAAATATTTTGATAAAAGTGTTGGCAGTCACAATTTGGTTGCTGTGAATGGAGAGTTGAAAAATAATACTTTAGCTAGTTTCAATATCCAAGGTAATGATAAATCTCATGTTGATATGATAAATATAGACGAGACCAAATTAATTAAAAAACTTAAAAACGGCAAAGCTGATGACAATCTTGAACATAAGCTTTCTATAATATTAGATGAAATAATTGGCGAACAAGTAGGATCTATTTTATTTTATGTAACCCATAAATCAGATAACGGATTAGGACCTGTACAGGAAGTCATAGGATACTATGGTGGAATTATATATGCAAACAGAAATAATCAAGAGCCTTTATTTCTAAGACCATATAGAAATGAAGAAAGTTATGAGCTTGCAAGAAAACTGTATACTAAATTTAAAGATACTAAGTTAGCAGAGTTGGCTACGATAAAAGGCTTAGCAGATTTTAATAATTTAATCAGTAGACTTGAAGTGCGAGAAAATGCCAGAACAAATTAAAATTCAATTGATTGAGAATGAGATGAAGAAGAGTTACATAGACTATGCTATGTCTGTTATAACTGCTAGGGCATTGCCTGATGTCAGAGATGGGTTGAAGCCTGTGCATAGAAGAATTTTATATGCGATATATAAATCAAAGCTCTCTCACGATAAACCTTTCAGAAAAAGTGCATTTATCGTCGGTAGAATTTTGGGAAGCTTTCATCCACACGGGGATGCAGCTGTTTATGATTCTTTAGTCAGACTTGCTCAGGATTTTTCTATGAGATATCCTCTTGTAGAAGGTCATGGAAATTTTGGAAGCATTGACGGTTTTCCAGCCGCTGCAATGAGATATACCGAATGCAGACTTGCTAAAATATCTGATGAGATGCTGAAGCACATTGATGAAGACACAGTTAAATTTGTTCCTAATTACGACGGTAGCACAAAAGAGCCTGTAGTTCTTCCTTCTCTATTTCCAAATCTTCTTGTAAATGGAAGCACAGGAATTGCAGTCGGAATGGCAACAAGCATCCCTCCGCACAATTTGAAAGAAAGTGTTAATGCAGTCATTGCAATGATTGACAATCCTGAAGTTTCAATTCAAGAGCTCATGAAACATCTGCCAGGGCCTGATTTTCCTACTGGTGGGATAATTGCTGGAACTTCTGGAATAAAAGAAGCATATGAAACTGGAAGAGGCAGAATAACTGTGCTTGCAAAAACCAATTTTGAAGAAAGTAAAACTAAGAAACAAATAATTATTACTGAAATCCCATATCTTTTAAATAAATCCCTGCTTATTGAGGAGATGGCTGACTTGATTAGAGACAAAAGAATTGAAGGGATTGCTGACTTGAGAGATGAAAGCGACAGGAAAGGTATGAGAATTGTCGTCGAGGTTAAACAAGGCTATAACTCTGATGTTATTCTAAATCAACTGCAAAAATATTCTCAATTAAGAAGCACCTTTGGCGTTATTATGATTGCGCTTGTTGATAATGAGCCTAGGGTTTTAAACTTGAAAGAACTAATTCAGTTTTATACCAAGTATAGGAAAGAAGTTACTGTGAAGAGGCTTGAGTTTGAATTAGAGAAAAGCAGATTGAGAGCGCATATTTTGCTCGGATTAAAAGTTGCTTTAAAATACATTGATGCTGTTGTTTCAACTATTAAAAGTTCGAAAGACCCTGGTATTGCTAAACAATCACTTATTGAGAAATTCAAGCTCAGCGAAAAACAAAGTGAAGCTATTCTTGAAATGAGATTGAGCAGACTGACTTCTTTGGAAACTGGCAGGATTGTCGAGGAGCATGATACTTTAGTTAAGAGGATTCAGGAGCTGAGAGAAGTTTTAGGATCAGACGAGAAAATATTTAAAATAATTAAAAATGAACTAACTGCTTTAAGAGATGGATATGGAGATGAAAGAAGGACAAGGATTGAGGGGGAGTATAAAGCTCTCGAGAAAGAAGACTTGATTGAAGAAGAAAACGTTGTAGTTACTGTCACTCATTCCGGCTACATTAAGAAAATTTCTTTGGATACTTACAGAAATCAGGCAAGAGGGGGGAAGGGGATGATAGGAGCTGAGACTAAGGAAGAGGACTTTGTTGAAGAACTATTTGTAACCAGCACTCATAATTATATCTTATATTTTACTAACTTAGGAAGATTATACTGGCTGAAAGCATATGATGTTCCTACTGCTAACAGATACAGCACTGGAAAGGCGATTGTGAATTTATTGAATCTTAAGGAAAAGGAGAAAGTTACGACTATGATGCCTATCAAAGACTTTGGCAAGGGCTATTTGATTATGGTGACTAAAAAAGGACTGATTAAAAAAACCCAATTACATTATTTTTCAAATCCAAGAGTTTCTGGAATCAATTGCGTGAACTTGAAAGGTGGCGATGAGCTTGTTAAAGTACTAGCTACCGACGGCAACAGAAAGATCATAATCGCTACAAAGAAGGGAATGGCAATTAAATTCGACGAAATAAATGTAAGACCAATGGGAAGAAATGCTACTGGTGTCAGGGCAGTTAGATTAAGAGGTGGAGACGAGGTTGTTACAATGGATTTTGCCGATGATAATTTAGCTTTGCTTACCGCCTGCAGAAATGGTTATGGAAAGAAAAGTAAAATAGGAGATTACAGATTAATAAGAAGAGGGGGGAGCGGAGTGATAAATGTTAAAAACCTCGGAAGGAATGGCGACGTTATCGGAGCTTTGGCTGTTAGCGAAGAAGACGATGTTATTTTTATAACTGAAAAAGGAATTGTGATGAGAACTAAGGTAAAAAATATTTCAACTATTGGAAGGAATACTTCTGGAGTAAGATTGATAAAATTGAATAACGACGATAAATTGAAGAGCATTGCAAAAGTTGCTAGTG
>CAYJRS010000010.1:12697-14829 GCA_964372845.1 Candidatus Woesearchaeota archaeon
TTTATTCCACCAGTTCTCCAACGCCGATTAAATGCCTATCAGGATAAAGCTGTTTTACTTTTCCTAAAAATTCTTCTAAAGTATATAAGAACCCTTCTCTTAAATCCATTTCTTGCATAATGTAACCAGAACCATTCCATAAACTTAATGAATCTGAATCTGAACATGTTCCTTTTTTTATCGGGCATGTTTGACAAATGATATCAAGTCCATTTCTTACTAGTATATATTCTTCACCTGTTCCGCCAGAAGCAAGAAAATTAAATAAGCCTTTAGATTTTTGGGCAAATCTTTTGTCGTATCTGTTAGAAATAGTTTGACCATTTAATAAACTAGGTTTATCGAAAAAGCCCCTATTATAATAATAACTTACAAATCTATCTATGTGATGAGGTCTTAAAGCAATAATTCTTTCTGTCATTTTTTATAAAATTTCAAATACGCTTTGGTTGTAAATTCAGCTCTGTTTTCTTCATGTTCAATCCAGCTTTTCAACATAGTATTTTCGTGAAAGAATTTAAAAGCAAAATCATCAAATATTGATACTGCATAAGTTCTTATAAGATCTTCAACAGGAAGCATTTTTTCTTCTTCGCTGCTTGCCTTATATTTTCCATTTAATAATCCTTCTCTTAACTCAGTTAACCAGTTTTGAATTAAGAACTTATCACCCATGCTAAGAGGGATTCCTGCATGCTCTTCTAATCTTTTATATAAATAACTTAATGTAGAATGATTATCTTGTTCCATTTTACTCTACCAATTCCCCAATGCCGATTAAATGCCATCGTGCTCCGACTTTTCTTGAAATTGCGAACCTGTCATTTTTTGAAGCTACAACTGGAAGTTTTAAGTTAAGAGAGATAATCTGCTTTGAAGTATCTGTTACTTGGCCGAGGGTTACTGCTGAATTAACATTTATCATCAACAATTCTCCTCTGGTTATTGGAATAACTTCAACTTCCTCTTTTACACCTACTACTCTCTTGATTAATCTCGGCTTTAATTTTAATTTCTGATGTATCTTTGGTAATTTTCCTGGAAGGCCTGCTAAGTTTCCCGCTAAATTATCTGATTTTACAAGCGCAGGATCTAACTCGGTTAAAACTCCTAGGCTGCCACCTGGTGTTATTTCTTTAAACTGCTCACTGCCTGACATGATTGCAACTATTTTTGTCTTTATTGGTTTGTAGTCGGTTTTTTCATCTAATTTTATACCGGGAGATATCTCGATTTCCTGATTTACTTCTAATTTTCCCTGCTTTAATGCTCCTCCTAGAATACCTCCTTTCAATGTTTCTGGGCTTGCACCCGGCTTGTTTATGTCGAATGACCTTGCTATCAGCATGATTGGCTCTTTTTCCAGATTCCTTTTTGGCGTCTTGAAATTTTTTTGAATTGCTTCTATAAGATAATCTATGTTGATGTTGTGCTGCGCTGATACTGGAATTATTGGAGCAGGCTCTGCAATAGTTCCTTTCACAAATTCTTTTATCTGCATGTAGTTTTTCATAACCTGCTCTTTGTCAACCAAATCAATCTTGTTTTGTACTATGATTATATCTTTTATTCCAATTAATTCTAAAGCCATAAGATGCTCTCGAGTTTGCGGCTGAGGACAAGGCTCATTTGCAGAAATTAATAATAATGCAGCGTCCATAATTGCTGCTCCAGACAACATAGTGGCCATTAAAGTTTCATGCCCTGGAGCATCTATGAAAGAAACCTTCCTTATAACTTCATATTTCTTTTTTTCTCTTTTTGCCTGCAACTCTGTTGAATATCCATCTTTTGTCTTCACGAAAACTGTGTCTGCATATCCTAATCTTATAGTGATCCCTCTCTTAATTTCTTCAGAATGAGTGTCTGGAAATTTTCCTGTTAAAGCTTGAACTAGAGTAGATTTTCCGTGATCGACATGGCCAATCATGCCTATAGATATTTCTGGCTGCAAGTGTTCTTTGTTTGCTAACATCAATTATCTAATAGAAAAATCATTTTTAAAACTTCTGCTTTGCTTTCTTTAACCGCTTCGCTGATGGACAACTGCGTTTTCCATTTGCCTTTCCTCTCACACTTTCTTTTTAAGAAAAAGAAATCGTGTCCAAAGAAAAATTAAAACTTCTGCTTTC
>CAYJRS010000010.1:14929-21330 GCA_964372845.1 Candidatus Woesearchaeota archaeon
ATTAGCTTGTGAATCCCTTCTTTGAAATCATATCTTTTCTTCGGGGCTTTATTTGTTTTATGAGGATCATTTATGTCGAATAAGCTGATGAAAACCGGCCTGTCCATTCCATCATAATCAGATTGCTTTTTTGATTTTCCTATTATCGCGCTTTTTGTACTAATTTTCAATTTTATTCCCTTCTTTCTCTTTTTCTTATTTTACTTCTGCTTGAGTTTCTTTTTTTCCGAAAGTTTCTTCCAAGGATTTTTTTCCTGGTTTTACAACAGCCAAGTTTAATTGCGATGTGTTTTGGTATACTGAATTTCCTGCAACAGTTTTCCTTATAAAATTCCCTTTATATTTTGCTTTTATTCCTATGCCTTTTCTTGCATATATTCTTTTTTTTCCAGCGAGATTTATTTCTGGACGCATTGGAAAACCAGCATCATCGCTGCCGCCTGTTATTTTGAATTCATATCCTGACAAACCAACTAATTCACCTTTTATTGTCTCTCCTAATTTTTTTCCCTGCAGTTGAGAATTATCTTCTATTTTTTTTGAATATGATTTTCCGTTTTTATCCCCGATAACTAGATTTATTTCTGACATCTTAACTCTTTGAAACAGTATTGATTTTAAACCCCCCACAAAGGATCTTTCCTTCTCTTGATTAGCGAAATTTCCTTGAGTAACTGCAGTTCTGAAGGGTTTAAATAGCTTTTCATTTCCTTTATTTTTCTAAAATCATCTTCTGGAATATCTGTGTAGAGTATTGAGTTTTCAAATATCTGCCTGCCAACTGTGACTCCTGGCAGAGAAACTGCTGCCTGCTTTCCCTGCTCTACTTTTTGCATATTTTCCCCTTCAACTTGAATGCTTTTAATCCTCGTTAATGATCTGCCATTTTCATTCATTAAAGGTGAGTCTGCTGTAATTGATCCTGCCAAAACTTCAATGCCTAGAATTGCTGGATTGCTCTGCCTGAATACTGTTCCCGGCAAGATTATAATCTTTCCTGGACGCACAATGTTTTTCAGCTTTTCCTGCTCGATCTTTTTTATTTCACTTTCTTTCCATTCTCTGTAATCGTCTATTATCCTGTATATAACATCATGGTTTATTATTTTTACACTATTGCTTTCAAGCGCTTTAACATTAAATGCAAGTATTGTTTTGTAAAGAGGATTCTCTTCAGCTGATGCTTCTGCTATGTCTGATTTGTTTACACTTCCTAAAGTTGCCTTTTTAATAAGGATTTTATTTTCTTTTAATAACGATGTGAGTGCTTCCAAACTGCCAAGAGAATCTGCCTTGACTATGACTCCTTCTTTATCTGTTTCGATTAATACTTCCTCGACTTCTTTCTGTATTTCTTTTTTGATTATCTCTTCATTGCTTTTATCTACGACTTCAAATGGCATTCCTGCGAAAATTTCTTCTGCGTCCTTTGGTATAATTTTTACTGTACATGCTGCTGTTACTTCCCCTACTTGAATCAATTTTTTATTCTTTATAGACTGTTCCAATAAATTTTTTACCTTTGTTGTTATCGGCTTCTCTAAACCTGCGATTATTATTTCATCATTGATTTTTATTTTTCCGTCGTAAATAATAGCGTCGACTGTTTTTCCAAAACCTTTTTCATCTTTTATTTCCAAAACAACGCCTTTTGCTGGTTTGTTTACGTCAATGAGCAGCTTTTTTTCCATGAACTTTTGTGCCAGCCCTGTTAAAACTAATAATAATTCGGGAATACCAAGCTTGAGTTTTGCAGACGTCGGGATTATCGCTATTTTTTTTGTGTAATCCTCTATCCTGTCAAATCTTTCAGAATCAAAATCATAAGCTGTCAATTTTCCAACAATGCTGTATATCTTCTTGTCTATTTCATTTCTGACATTTTCTGGCTGTGAGTTTATTGTTTCTAACAAGATTTTATTTTTATTAACGAATCCATGAATTAAATCTATCTTGTTTGCTGCTATTACAAATGGAGTTTTATTATGTTTCAGGATTTCAATGCATTCTATTGTTTGTGGCTTTATCCCCTCATTAACATCTATCACTAATATAGCTATATCAGCTAAAGATCCCCCTCTTTTTCTTAAATTTGTGAATGAAGCATGGCCTGGAGTATCAATTATTAGCAATCCTGGAATCTTTATTTTATGCTTGTAATTGCCTATAATCTCTTCGATTAATGAAAATGGGACGTTGATTGCGTTGATGCATTGGGTGATTCTTCCTGCTTCTTTCTCGACTATGTTTAATCCTGTTATAGTCTCAACTATCTGGGACTTGCCGTGATCCACATGCCCTATTATGGTGCAGACTATGCTTCTTAGTGTCATATTCAGAAAAACGGAAATTTGATTTTTAAGGGTTGCGGTGAAAGAATCTACGACTACAAATAAACACTCAGAGAATTCTGTTTCTGCCCTGATTCTTTTTTGGGCATTCTTGCAAGCTTGTCAAATTCTTCTTTTGATATTTTCTTTATATTAAAGAACTTTTCCAGATCATCATAGAATATAAAACTCCACTTATCTTTAATAACCCCTTCTTTTAAAATAGGCTCTTCAAGCTTTCTATACAAAAGTTTTTCTCTTTCTTTTGGAATTAGTATCAGTCTTTTTATATTATCATGAGGAATATTAGAACCCCTTACAATAGCTTCTGTTATTGCAGTAGTATTTTCTACTTCAAATTCATATTTCACCCTCCCTTCATCAAGCCAAATAACATCTATTTGTTTTACCCTATCGAGATTTGTTACTGGGATAAATCTAAAAACCAATCTTTTGTTGTTGATTAAAGAGGATAATCTTACTTTATTATATATTTCAGATTGCTCTCTTAAACCAATCCATACATCAAATCTGAGTTTTTGACCTATTGTACCTAGCATGTAAACCATTTTACTATGCTCGCTTTCTCTTACTTTTACTATAGGCTTTAGTATCCATTTTCCATCAGAAGTAGTGTCTGCATATTCTTTTAAGATATCTTTGATTTCTTGTGTGTCTGGTGTTAGGGCATTTGGAAACTGAATAAATATCTCTTGTAGAATATCATCAAAAGATACTTTTACCTTGCTATGCAGGACACCTATGATAGCAGTCTCAACACGCTCATTTAATGGAACGGACTCAAGATGATATATAGATTTAACATTTTTTAGCCACCATTTCTTCCCAACTATTTTCCCTTTCTCATCCTTGACATTTACTAAAATAAATTCGTCTTTAAGATGTTCTTTCATTACCTCATCAGGATTCTTTTTTCCACCCAATAAAGCCCCTTCTTGTTTAAGCTCAACAATAATCCCATTAAGTATGTATTGATAGATAGTAGGCTCTCCTCTTTCTGCAAGAATTCTTTTTGCAGCTTCAACTACAATTCTCTCATATCTCTCTTCACTAACTTGACCTTCGGTTAATTTCCTTTCAGCTTCTGGCTTTTTGAACCTGATATAATAGTCTCCTACAGCAGAACCGTAAGGTTGTAGTAATCCTTTTGCAGAAGGTCTTGCTGGAGGCTGATAGACTATTTTTTCTAAATCAAATCCTGCTAAAACAACTGCCTTAATAATTGATGTCCATACTTTAATATCGGTGCTGTGGAAAGTCACTGTCATGTATTTTCCTCTTTTAAGAACATCATAAACTTGCTTAAATGCGGCAGTTAGCATTTTATGATAATAATTAAAATCTTTATTCTGTTGCTTGTTTATTGTAACTTCATCTTTATAGTTTAAATCCAATTTTAACCAAGAAGCCCATAAAGTGCTTAATTCAAAATACTGAACAGCACCTCCATAAGGCGGATCAGTAAAGACATAATCAACAGAGTCCTTAGGGATTATCTGTGTCAATTCTAAAGCATTATGGGTCTTTAAGAAAATATTTGCTCCGTCATTCAAATCATCAAATTTTTTGGCTTCTTTATAGTATTTGATTTGGTGGTTTGAATCTGTTTTGCCTTCAACAATTCCCTGTGTGCCATAAACAGCACTATCGAACAAATGCCAAACATTAGACTCCATAAAAATTGGTGGTATCCAATAACGATGCATAGCCCAAAAAGAACTCATTGGTCTTGTTGGTCTGACTGGAGTCATCTTACTTGCTAGATGGGACATAGAAGTAAAAGCAAATAAGAAAACTTGCTTAATCTTTTCTTCTTTAATCTTGGAAATGGCGTTAAAAATTATTGATAAAGCAATGAGATTTCTTTTCGTAAATAGTTTATCTACAGAGTCAATATTAGGGTCATGTGTCCCTTCTTTAAAGTCTTCACCGTTGTATGCTAATCTCTGTGTGGGATACCAAAATGGTACTTCCGTTTTTTCAACTTTCTTAATAATTTTCAAATCTTCATCATCTGGTTTTTTATCAAGCTTCTTTTTACAATTATAGCAATTATAATAGATTTTAATTGGTGTTGAGTTATCCCAATGAGTGCATATTATAGAAGCATCTTTTCCGCATTTCTTGCATTTAGTCTTATACAGTTCATTAATCTCATTTTTACAATTCACTTTAATTTCTTCAAATGTTTTCTTTATAAGATTAATATCTAGGGGCATGGCAGTCATCCTTGTTACAAAAGTAGAAATTGGATTTAAATCAACCCCAATACCTTTTCTTCCTAATTTGATAGCTTCTATTGGGGTAGGACCAGAGCCGCAAAAAGGGTCTAAAACAATCTCTCCCTCTTTCGTATAATTTTCTATATATTCAGAAACAACATTATGGGGCTTTCTAGCCCAATATTTATGCATAAGATACATAGAAGTATGCGGTTTAGCTACAGTAGCATAATCAATATGTTCAATATATTCTTTTTTCTTTAATTTAAGCATTTAATTCTTTCGATCCTTTTGATTAATAAACTTACTTATAGGTCTTTATTTTAAAAAACTTATGTTTAGTATTTTGAGAGATAATCAAGAATTAGAAAAGAATTTTATCTACAGTGCTTCTCAAAAACTGTTTCATACTCAAACATTTCAGAATCTGAGAACCATAGTTTAATTTCTGCTTTTGCATCATCTTTGTTTCCGGATGCATGAATTAAATTCTTAACTTGCCTTTTATTTTTGTTTGCATAATCTTTGCTTATATGCGCATAATCTCCACGAATAGTTCCTGGTGGTGCTTCATTAGGATAAGTGTCTCCTACAATTTTTCTTACGTTTTCAACAGCATTAACACCTTCCAAAACCATCGCTGCTACAGGACCTTCTTTTAAATAATTTACAATCCTATCCCTTATTTCTCTTCCATATTTTTCCTCGATGCTTTTTGGATAGTGCTTTCTTGCAAAACTGTCGTCTGTCCAAAACATCTTAATTCCTATTATTTTGAATCCGGCTCTTTCAAATCTTGCTGTGATCTCTCCTATTAATCCTCGCTCAACACCATCAGGCTTTATCAATATCAATGTTTTTTCTATCATCGCGTCCACTTAAGCTTTCCTGGTTTTCTCTTGAGCTTGAGCATGTTTTTTTCGCATTTCTGCCTGTCAAAATAAAATATCCTGCCATCGTCTCTAACAAACATCTTTCCTGTGCCTGATGCAATTTGTTTTTTACAGAATGAGCACTTCATATTCTATTAACTACCCCTTTTTATTTGAGTTAATCTTCTTGCTTCAATTTCAGTTTCTCTCAGCATTAAAACATCATCGATTCTTGTTGGCCCCTTAACATTTCTCCTTATAACTTTTCCTTGATCATAACCTGCTAGAATTTTGCACCTTACTTGAGTAACTTCACCTCTAGCTCCTGTCCTTCCGACTATTTCTTCTACTTTTGCTGGAAATGCTTGTGAGAATGTAACTTGGCCTGATTCTGTCTTTATGGTTTTTTGATCAACTAAGCCTATAATTCCCTTTTTCTCTCTCCTCTTCTCTTTCCTTTGGGCTTTTTTTTCCCTTTTGCTTTCTTTTCTTGACATTTAACCTGCTATTCTCTATTTAGAAGGACTTTTTCCTGCTGAAGAAACTATTTCCTGGATTATTTTTTTAGAATCACCCTCTGAGATGATTGCTACTGAAGCGCAGCCTAACTGCAGACCCGCTGCTGCTCCTAATTCTTCTTTTGTTGCTACAGGAATGCATACTATATTTTTTTCTTCGCACAAAGGAGGAAGGTGCATGATAACTTCTTCAGGCTGGGTATCCTGGGCTATTACTACTAGTTTTGCAACACCTCTTTCAACGGATTTAGTCACTTCATTCGTGCCTTTTTTTATTTTTCCTGTTGAGCGTGCTATTTCAACTGCTTCCAATGCTTTTTCAGAAAGCTCTTTTGTTATTTCAAAATTGAATTTTAATGGCATGTAACCTCATACCTCCGTTAGGTTTCATTGGTTTTTAAAAAAAATAAAATTTTGGCTTTATAAACCTTTAGTTTT
>CAYJRS010000011.1:0-20651 GCA_964372845.1 Candidatus Woesearchaeota archaeon
AATCCTTTCTGTTTCTTTTCTTCTTTGCTTTCATTGTATTTTTTCAATAGATTACTTATTCTTTCCTCTGAGAAATCATGTTTTTCTACTAAGATTTCTTTTATCTTTTTTTCATCAAGAACATTCCATTTTAATTGGTAATTTTTCATGACAGGCATTGACTTGAAAATTGCGTAGATTTTTTTCCAATCAAAATCAGGTTGCAGCTCAGAGAATAAAGCATCAAATTTCCTGAATTGTTTTACAAGATTGAGGGCTTTCTTTGGTCCAATTCCTGGAATTCCTTTTGGATTGTAATCTGTTCCTGTCAAGATCCCCATGACAATTAACTGGTCTTGATTAATTCCTAAATGTGAAAGAACGTCTTTTAGCTCGATAACTTGCGGTTGGATATAGACAAATTTTCCTCCCGGCAGTTTTCTTGTTTGTGATAAAGTCAAATTAGGTATTGTTCTAGGACAGCCATGCATTAATGAGTCTGCGTCGCTTGTAGCAAAATAATCCAAATCTTTTCTTTCAACCATGAATGCGCCTTGTGCATCTGCCTCACTTGGAGATTGAATAACTGGCAGGCCCATCGCCTTAATTAATTCTTTTGACTCATCAACAATTTCATTGTTCAAATAAGTTACTTGCTTTGAATATTTGTGCATTAGTTCTATATCTTCTTCATCCTTTGCTTCTTTATATTTTTCATATGCTCTTTCTTTTCTCTCTCTTCTCTGCTGCTGAGTTTGGTACTTTAATTCTGGAGGCAGCCCATCGAAAATATAACAAATCTTAATTCCTTTCAGCATCAAGTTCAAGCTGCGGTGAAATATTCCTGATAAATGTGAAGTAACCCTTCCTTTAGAATCCATCAATGGAGTGCCGTCTTTTTGTCGAATTGAGCTGAGAAATTGATACAAAGTGTTTGATGAATCTACTCCAACTTTCTTATTTTTCAGATCCTCCCAAGAAATTGTTTTCACAGGCAATATCCCAGGTAATTTAACTCCCATAGAATCCTAATGATAAGATTATTTTTAAATTTATGCAAAGATTTATATGCAAAAATATTTTTTCAGCAGCAGGTGATTATAAAAAGTGGTGATAAGGCATAAGAGTTTTGACCATAAAGGGGGACGATATCATTACAGAATTCATGCCTTAAAAATAAGTGAATTGTGCAAAGATTTTCTATCTCCGTTGAGAAAATACTTGGAGGATATGTTTGAGCAGTGCCCTCATGATTATTTCCAGATTGGACCAAGGAGCTCTGCATTAAAATTTCGGCTTGACAATCTAAACATTAAACATGCAAAACATCATGATTTGTGTGATTGGACTAAACTTGGATTGGAAAAAAACAATGGAAGATATAATACTGCTCATTCTCAAGTGCAGGTATTTATGCTGGAAAATGATGATAAGACTGTTGCTGCCGAAGTTCCGTTGTGGCTTGAGCCTGAAGAAGCTGAATTTTATCAGGGTTTGTTTAGAACAAGCGAGCCATTAACAGGGCACATAGATCTGCTAAGAGTCGAAGACAATAAAATCTGGGTTCTGGATTACAAGCCTAATGCACATATGGAAAAATTTGCTGCTACTCAAGTTTATTTTTATGCACTTATGCTAAGCAAGAGAACCAAAATACCGATTGAGAAATTTAGATGTGGATACTTTGACTGGAAGGATTGTTATTTATTCAAGCCTGATGAGTGTAGCTTGCCTAGAATGAAAAATGTTTTGGACTTTTACTAGGGGTTAAAAAGGGCACCACTGACCGGTTTTACATAGATATATAATTAGTAAGATTATAACAATTACCCAGATAATAATTGGTGCTATCCCTTTTTTATTCATCTTTTATCTTAGTCTCTTTTTGTATTTAAATATTCTTTTATTTCTCATAACTAGTTCAGATATTGCTAATATCAATAAGATACATAAATTAAATAGAATAAAGGTGTACGCATCTAATCCAAATTTTTTATTTAACCTCTCATAACCCTCTATAAGCAATAAGGTTGTACCTAAAGACCAAATTAGAACTTTTCCTATTTTAATGTTTAACAACTTTTCAAATTTCATGAAACTAGAATTGTTTTGTATTTAAAAAAGAACATTGCATTAGAATATACTAGAAGTTGAATAAAGAAACCTGCCTACTTCCCTTGATTAAGTCGTCGAATTTCTTATTGTAGAAAATTAAGATTGAATCTGCTATCGGCTTTAACTGCTTATTAATATAATGATTATAGTCTATCTTATGTTTTTTATTTTGGATTGGTTCTGGACCATCTTCTGTGATGACATATTCTATCACGCTACTTACCACCTTCTTTAATTTTCTTGCTGCTTTGACATGTGGAGGAGTTGTCTTCGTGTACTTTTCTAAGCTTTTCCTTATAGATTTCCTGTATACTAATAAATCGTCATATTTTCCATTTCTGACATCATCTATAAAGGATTTTACATAAACTGAAATTTCTTCCTTGTGGAAAATCTTATTTAGTAATTCATGCTGGAATTTCTTTGCAAGATCTGTCCAGTCTCTTCTTCTTGATTCCATTCCTGTGAATTCAATTTTCTCTTCTCCATTTTTTATAATTAATCCTGCATATCTTTTCTTTGCTCCTGCTTCAGCGCTTCTGATTTTCGGCATAAGAAACATCTTATAGACTTTTTCAAACTCCAATTCCAGGTGGTTTTCTATTTTGTATACGTCTTTAATATATTTTCCAAAAAAAATATTCATAACTCCTGCAACTTTTCTTCCTTCAACTTCAGCATCTTCATATTTTTCAATACCTGATCTTATAAAAATTGAGTCGGTGTCGGAATAAATAACTTCATATCCTCTTTTTTTTATCTCTTCGGCAGTAAGTTTTATCAGGAATTGCCCGAAGTGAGTTATTGCATTTGCCATGTCTGTATTAAAAAACCTGAATGAAGGATTTGCCATTACTCCGAACATAGAATTTAGCAGAATTTTTATTGCATACGATGTCAGCTCATCATTATCTTTTTTTACCCTCTCTCTTTCTTTCATCAACTCTTCTATGATATCAGGTAATAATCCTTTTTCTTTTTTGAAAGCTGCCCTGTTAGGGGCTACTATTAAATCTTTCCCTGGTTTTCTTCCTACAAAAGATAAAGGGTCTATATTGAACGTCCTTATTATTGATGGATATAGAGATTTGAAATCCAGAATGATTATATTTTCGTAAATTCCAGGAATAGAATCCATAACGTATCCGCCTGTAATCCTAGTTTCTTTATTTTTGAAACTGACTGAGGGGGCAACATAATTTCTTTCCTTTAATTTTCTTAAATAGAGAGAATCAAAAGATGCTATTGAAGCACTTACCCTGTCCAGGGGCATTCCTGTCAATAAAGATCGATGAATTGCAAGGTCTAAGACTTTTGTTTTCTTAATTATATCTAGGACTAGTTGTGCATCTTTCATATTGTATTCGATTAACTTTTCGGGATTTTTCTTGTATAGCGATTCTATCTCTTCTGCTTTGTGGTAATCATCAATAAGCTTGTCTTGTTTTAAAAAATGAGAAGCTGCTGTACTGAGTTTATAATTTTCCAAATGAATAAAAGATCCTTTTAACAAGTCAATTGCATCCAGCACCAGTCTACCTTGGAAATCTGACTTTGAAGTCTTGAAGAAATCTGATTCTAGTTTTAGCTTGCACTGCTGATCTGTTCTTCCCAATATGAACGGAATCTTGTGCTGCTTGAATTTGTTTTTTAGAAAGTTTAGATCAAAATCAATTACGCTCCATCCTGTTATAATATCTGGGTCTTCTTCGATAATTATCTCCGTGAACTTTTCCAATAAAGACTCTTCGTCTTTGAAAACTATTGCATTCTTAATTTTTTCCTTGTACACAATAAGTGCCTTCTGAAATTTTTCCGAATATATTGAGATTGAGTAAAGCTTCTTTCCGCTTATTGAAGTTTCTATATCTATTGAGAAAACTTTTAAATCTGGCTTGAATTGCGCTGGAGACATTGTTGGCTCTTGATAGATTCTGTCGACGCATTCATTCTGCTCAAAATTATTTTCGCTTATTTCTAGTGCTGACTTAATGTTGTTATCGATGAGAAAGCGGTATGCAAACCTTATATCTGCTTCATAACATTCTACTCCGCGCTCTTCAAGATATCTTCTTAATGCTGGAACATCTGACGGAATCTCTGTGTAAACTTTTATCAGTTTTTCTTCATTAAAATTTTTAAAATCGGTTTTTTTATATTCATATTCTTTTGGCAGTGCTGCAGTATCTGATTCTCTTATGTAAAAATATGGTCTGAATGCATTCATCGTCAAAAAAGATTGCCCATTTTCTAATTTTCCGAATAACAAAACACATGGTTTGCCATTGACAATTCTGTAAGTTGAATAAAGCACAAATCCTTTCATATGACGGATATTGAAAGATAGGTTTAAATACATTATTGCAAGGAAAATTTTTATGAGTCTTCAGGATTACAAAAAAGCTGGAGAGGTTGCTGCTGAATCTTTGCAGTTTGGGAAAAAATTAATTAAGGAAGATGCTTTGCTTAGAGAAGTCACTAGAAAAGTGGAAGAATTTGTCGGGACTAAGGGAGCAAAATTAGCTTTTCCTGCGCAGATCTCTTTGAACAACAAGGCTGCTCACTGCTATGCCGGAAACGAAAATGAAGAAAGGTTTAAGCAGGGTGATTTAGTCAAGCTTGACATTGGCGTTCATGTAAACGGCTTTATAGGCGATAATGCTTTGAGCGTGAATATTGCAAGCGATAGCGATCTAGAGTTGATAAGGGCCAGCAAGGATGCATTGAGAGAGGCAATTAGTTTAATGAAACCTGGTGCGCAGTTGAGAGAAATTGGAAACGCTGTTGAGGAAGTTATCGTCGGCTATGGCTTTAATCCTATTCGAAATTTGAGCGGGCATGAGGTTGAAAGATGGAACTTGCATGCTGGAATGATTATTCCAAATTATGACAACAAGAGCGAGGCTGAGCTTGAAGAAGGGCAGGTATTTGCTGTCGAGCCTTTTGCAACTACAGGAAATGGAAAAGTTAATGAAGGAAAATTAGGCGGGGTATATAAAATCCAAGAATTGAAAAATGTGAGAGTTGGAAGAGAATTGTTAAAATATATTTATGAGAATTACAGAGAACTGCCTTTTTCAAAAGACTGGTTGCAAGGAAAGTTTGATGCGTTTAAAATAAATAATGGTTTTAGGATTCTTGAGCAGCAAGGGATTATTCATCACTATCCTGAATTAGTTGAAAGTGAAGGGGTGAAGGTGAGTCAGGCAGAGCATACAGTCATGGTTGCTGACAAACCTATTGTTCTGACTCAGCTGTAAATATCCCCCTTGATATTTGCTGACAATAATATTTATATATAGGTTCAATTTATGTGCTGGAGATGGCAGAGCAAAATCCATTAGAGAATAGTTTAGATTTAGAGTTTAACAATTTAATCGGGAGACTTGGCAAAGTTAAAACCGATGTTGAAACTTTACATAGAGAAGCAGAAAATCTTTCTAGAAAAATATTATCACATACAAAAAGAGGAAATGTATCTCAAAAATTTAAAAGTGCGGCTGATAGACAGCTAGAGATTCTATTTGAAAGGCTTAATAAATTTTTAAAATGATATTTATTCTTTTCTTAGATAATTGAGGCTTGTACTAGAATTTATCCGAAATAAGTCGGAATTTCTTTTCTTATCGCTGCACCTCTTGCTGATTTAAAGAAGCGTTCTTCAATCATCTTGTATGCTTCAATGTCTTCTTCTGATATGCTTGCTCTTGTTTTCTTTAATGCTTCTTCAAAGTGCTTCATTGTTATTTCCCTTGCTTTGAGATTTTCCCTTAATGCCAATATGCCGGCTTCCATGCAAACGTTTTCTATATCTGCTCCTGTGTAAAATTTAGCTTCTTTTGCCAGCTTTGCAAGATCAACGTCAGTGGCGAGTGGCATGTCTTTCGTATTAATGTGAAATATTTCCAGTCTTGATTTTTCATCTGGAACTGTAACTAATATCATCCTGTCAAATCTTCCTGGCCGTAATAAAGCTGGGTCGAGCATATCTGGACGATTAGTTGCTGCCATCACAATTACATCATTCAACTCTTCCAAGCCGTCCATCTCTGATAACAAGGTGTTTACAATTCTTTCAGTAACTCCTGAATTATCATAGCCTCCACGTCGAGGAACTAATGAATCTATTTCATCAAAGAAGATTATTGCTGGTGTTAACTGCCGAGCTTTTTCAAATACTTTTCTAACTCCTTTTTCCGACTCGCCAACGAATTTATTTAATAACTCTGGACCTTTGATCAAGATGAAATTTGCCTGTGATTCATTCGCGACTGCTTTTGCCAGAAGAGTTTTACCACACCCTGGAGGGCCATAGAGCAAGATTCCGCGCGGCGGCCTTATACTTAAGTTCTTGAATGCGTTCTGATACTTCAACGGCCATTCTACTGCTTCCTTCAATTCCTGTTTTGTTGACTCCAAACCCCCCACTTGGCTCCATTTTATATTCGGTATCTCAACTAAAATTTCCCTCATTGCAGATGGCCTTACAATTTTCAAAGCCTCCTGGAAATCTTCTTTTGTTACAATTAATTTTTCCAAAAGCTCTTTTGATATTGGCTCTTTCTCTTGGAGTTTTATTTCGGGCAATAGTCTTCTAAGAACATTCATTGCTGCTTCTTTTGCCAGTGCTGAAACATCTGCACCAACGAACCCGTGAGTTACTTCTGCTAATTTTTCAAGCTTGACATCTTCTGACATAGGCATATTTCTTGTATGAATTTTTAAAATATTTAATCTGCCCTTTTTGTTTGGAACTGAAATTGGAATTTCCCTGTCAAATCTTCCCGGTCTTCTTAATGCTGGATCAATTGCATTAGGCCTGTTAGTTGCTGCTATGACTACAACCTTACCTCTGTTTTTCAAGCCATCCATCATTGATAAAAGCTGGGCTACAACTCTTCTCTCTAATTCTCCGTGGACATCTTCTCTTTTTGGAGCAATTGCATCAATCTCGTCGATAAAAATAATTGAAGGGGCATTTTTTTCTGCGTCTTCGAATAACTGGCGAATTCTTTTTTCTGAATTATGAACGATAAACCCGTTTGCTATAAAATTATGGTCTTTGGGTACAGTGAAATCATAAACATGGTTTTCAGATTCTTCTATTAATTTTATTGGGCTCCAAATAATATCATTATCTTTCAATATTCTTATTTTTTCTATTGTAGAATAATCCTCCCCTAATTGTTTTAATAGAGTAATAAATCTTTCAACTTGTTCCCTTGAAAATGATTCTATATTTGGATTCAACCCTTCCCTGATAAGTTTTCTCTTTGATAGATTATGCTTTTCTACAATTTTGTTTATGAATCTTGATAGTGGTATTCTGTTGTAAACAGGTTTTGAGTATTTTAAATCTGACTTACTTTCGAGTGCTTCTTTTCTTTTTATATGATTTAATTTTATTTTTTCTTTGAATCTATCTAGTGATTCGCTATCGCTTATTGTGAGCTCATAAGTTCCATCTTTTTTGAATCTGAATGTTGATTGTATCCCCAGCCTTAATAGTAATAATTTTACTCCATTAAGCATTTGCTTACTTGAAGTGTAATAAGAAATCTGCATCCCTCCTGGGACTGTATGCACATGCCCATCTGTATCGAAGAGTCCTTGCAAATATGAAGCAATGTAGTCTTTTGGTAGCCCTATAATGTAGGAAGGGACTGCTATTGTTTTTGATTTATTCTTAACTGGAATTCCTAGATTCTTTAACAGATTTCCTATAGGCCTGGATGAGAAATAATAACCGCAGTTACCATCACGCCCCATATCCTCAATTTCAAATAATTCTTTTACAATTCTTTTATATTCACTTACTACCTTTTCATCTATATTTGTTAATGATATTGTTGATACACCTTTGTCTTTGTAATTATATCTTAAATGCCCATCTCCGGATAATAAACCTAGTAGATATAATAACTCTTTAGTTATCTTTGTCGGTATTGATCCCTTTCTAGATAATTTTAATCTGTCTAAAAAACCTTCTTTATATAATTTTTTTATTATCCATGCGGGAGCAGCTTCATTGTGCTTATGGTCATTTATTTTCTTTGCAGTTATCCCCAGAAATTCTGCAACATCTTTATTTCGACCATGTGAGTTAAATAAGCCTTTTATCCAGCTTCCTGAAAATAGGACATTATCATCGACAAAGTTCAAAATTTCAGGTATTGACTCTTTTATTTCGGGCAATGCATTTGCAATAGCAACCCTGTCTTCTGGCTTAAGATCTTGAGCAAAAATCCAAGTGGGCTCTAAATCTTTTAAGGTTAATAATTTAGATGTTGGAGTGACCTCAATAAATCCATGTGGTGTTGCTATCTTTAAAGTTTTTTGCACTCCTTTATCGAATGTATCTGAGATAGGCAACAATTCTGATTTTTGATTCTCCATGTTTATTGCTGCGATTTTATGAGATTTATTTTCTTTAACTGCATTTTCTACTGTTGTTAATCCTGCTCCATTTGTGATAATTAATGAATCTTTAGCAACACATTCTCCATAGTATTTATTCATAATTTCAGGACCATTTACTAAAATAAAATGTGCATCAGATTCATTTGCGACTGCTTTTGCAAGAAGAGTTTTACCGCATCCGGGAGGACCATGCAATAATACTCCTGCTGGAGGTTCAATTCCAAGTCTTTTGAAAATTTCCGGATGACGCATCGGCAGCTCAACCATCTCCCTAATCTTTTTTATTTCTTCTTTTAATCCGCCAATGTCTTCATAAGTAACTTCTGGGAAAGATTCTTCTACTATATCGACTGCTTTTGGATTTACTTTTATTTCAGTTGTTTCTGTAACTATCAATGCCTGCTTAGGTGATGCGTCGACAACAATGAATTTCAGCGAGGAGAAACCAAAATTATCAAATAGTGTGTCTTCAAAATTAAAGATATCATCAAAGAAAGGAGATTCTGCCATTGTCCTTCTTCTCCTTCTAGTTCCTCCTAATGCAACAATATCACCTTTGACAACAGCTCTTCCCAATAAACCGCGCTTGAAAACATCCGGGTGCGCTTGAACCATTATTCCTTTTTGCGCTGGTGCAATAACAACAGATTTTGCTTCTTTTACTTCAGCTGGCCTGATCTTAACTGTTTCTCCAATGCCTGTTTTTGCATTCCTTCTTAGAATACCATCCATCCTAATTATTGACTGACCAACATCTGATGGATAAGCACGATCAACAACGCCAACTGTTGTCCTTGAGCCTTCAATTTCTATAACATCTCCTGGTCTTACTCCTAAAAGATTCATTGTATGGCTGTCTATCCTGACAATACCCTTGTAAGCTTCTTCCTGCAGGGCCTCCATTACTTTTAATTGAGTTTCTTTTTTGTCTGCCATTTTATTCAAACACCCTTTTTCTGAAAAAGATGCTTAGCTTTTCAGGCTCTTCTAATGCTAAAAGCAGAACCTTATTTAATCTTTTTTGTATTTCATCCTGATAATCAATTATTTCTCTTGGGATGGAAACTGTGTAAGAATTGCCTACCATTCTTAATTTTACTTGGAAATGCTTATTTCTAAGCTTTGAGAACTGCTCTAATTTATATTCATCTTCTGGATGCAGATAATGTTTTCCACAATCTGGGCAGGCTAAAGCACGCACGTTAAATCCCTCCCTTACTGTGCTTGTCTTTTCCATTCTTGTGTTACACTCATTGCACAAAACCTTTGCATTAAATATGTCTGACATTCTTGTATATTCCCTTTGTATACATTTGGTGTATATACGAGAATTTATAAAGTTTTCGATTGAAAAGTAAAATCATGGAGCGGGTTCATCGTATAAAGAGTCTCCATCTGTTTCTTGCATTGCTTGATGCCATTGTCTTGATAACTCAATCGGGTTTCTTTGTTTTGCTTTTGCGAGATAAAAGGCACTAGCTACAATATCTTCGTCCCTAGAAAAATAGCCACAAAATCCTTCTCCAATTTGTTTTCCCTTATAATTTATATTTGTTTTAATAGCATCTTCTGAAGACAATTTCTTAGAATATCTTTTAGTAAAACCAATCTTTCCATCGACAAGACTCCCTGAAAATTTTGCACTTCCCAAACAGTCTTCAATAGTACCCTGGATTTTTCCATTATTCTCTTCTCTTTGAACAAACATTTCAAAAAAACCTTTAGAGGGGCATAGAAGGTCCCATATTCCTACGTAATCCGGATCTTTTTTTGTTATACTACCTTGATCCATTAATCTAATTGACCTTTCTAGGATAGTTCTATCATATACTCTTTTTAGGTTTGGCTTAGCATTATTTGTAAATCTAGTAAATATGCTTCTATCTCCTTCTGGTTCTTGTACTCCATAGTATTCAAAGTTAAGTCCATATTTTTCCTGTATATCTTTTTTGTTTGCAGTCCAAAAATCACTATGACCTAAACCTACAATCGCAACATCAATATTAGCTGATTTTATGGCGGTTAGCAATGCATTATCTCTTTCAATTTCTTGGATTTTTCTACATAAAAGATTTGCATTATACCCTCTTTCATTATGCCTACATAACTTGATATGATATTCTTCATCTGTTTCTCTTCTTTCACGAAATATTTCTTCATTATTTGCTTTTATTTCTTCTAGAGATGCAAGATTCAATTTCAACATAAGTTCTTTGTTTTCTAAAAATACAACCTCGTGGTCTAAATCTTCACAGTGTGTTGTCAAAACATCCCAATAATGATCTTGTTCAGATGGATAAAGTTCAAATCCAGTTAAATCTTCTCTTCTTGATAATTCCCACATATGTTCTTCAACCTCCTCTTGATCTTTTTTGTTTAGAGTTTCAATTCCTATTTTAGATCCCTTTGGCAAATTATCTATGTCCTGCAAAATTTCAACACTTGGGTCTACGGGAACCAATCTTTTTCTAACACTTAAAAAATTAGTTTCTACTACCTGTATAAGATGAATAACACCATAAAGCCTAACCATTAACTTAGATTTCTTAAGCCTTCTATTTTTATATATTATTGTGGCTTAATTTATAGTTTAGAGGTAAGTTCTTAAACTCTTTCTGTTTGTTTTTATTTATGATTGAAAGCGGATGCGGTCTTTTTCAGTATTATGATAATGAGATAACTTGCATCTATGGAGAGGCTAGTAGCGGAAAAACTACCCTTGCAAAATTGGCTGCAATTGAAACGGCTAAGAAAAATAAAAAAGTAGTTTACGTTGACACTGAAAATGGTTTTAGTATAGATAGGGTTAAGCAGCTTACAGGAGATGAATTCCAAAACGTGTTGGAAAAGATAATCTTGTTCAAGCCGAAAAGATTTTCTGAGCAAAATAAAATAATTAGATCTCTGCCTGAAATGAAAAATGTTTCTCTAATCATTGTAGACACGATCAGCCATTTTTATAGAGCAAAAGTGAAAGAGAAACCGAAGATTTACAACATGTGGATCTGGAGGCAATTCAGCATATTGAGCGAGCTTAGCAAAAATATTCCTGTTATCATAACGAATCAAGTTTACAATAATATAGGCAAGGAAAAGAATGCCATGATAGGTGGAGAATCCTTTAAGAGATGGGGCAAGAGGATAATAAGACTGGAAAAGTCCCCCAGGAGATTGATATTTGAAAAACCTGCTGGAGATAAATTGAATTTTGAGATTAAGAGCAGCGGTGTGTTTAAGCTAGAAGATAAAGAATATAAGCAGCGAGAAGATTATCATCGTACCTAGATCTGCAATCGAGGTTGTAATTGGGATCAATAAATTATCTGGGTCTTCTTTTTTCTTTACAAGGTATTTTCCTGCAATTATTGAAATCACGGATATTATTGTGACTAAAAAAATTGTTGTTAACGTCGTTATAAATAATATTTTCAGATAGAGTACTGGATTGAACTTGAATCCTTTTAGAAGTGAAACTACTGAAGCAAGAGTGGATATGTAAAATGCTGAGATTATTGAGACTTTTAGAATCTGGATGTAAATTTCTTTCAGTGCTTTGTTCATAAATTTCTTCTTCCCTATCCTGTTTCGGTGCAGAAGCGTTGTGTACCTCGAAGCAAAAACTGCCCCGAAGTTTCCGACCATTCCATTTAATGCAGGAAACAAGATCAAAAGTGGGAGAACAACCAAAACTTTTTCTTTTACTGCCTGCAATCCTATCCCTCCAAATGCACTTATTATAGATGCCAATATTAGAACTCCAAAACTTTCTTTTATTATCCTTGTTTCCAGATTCATGTCAGCACGACCATTGCAATTAATAGAGAGATTATACTTTCAATGTCTCCGAGGCTTGTAACATAAGGTCCCATTACATTATCGGGATTATGGTGATTCTTATAGAGCCAGATTGTTAACTTCGTTGTCAATGGAAATAAAATAACTGATGAGATGATTGCTGCTACCATCGGCAATAGCATGAGCATAGGGTAATTTTTATTGAAAAGCAAAAAAGTTAGGAGATATACAATAACTCCGAGCATTAAACTCACGAAAAATATTAAGATGAAGGACGCAACTTTGTTTTCAGTTATCAATCTTGATTTCTTTCCTGGCTTTATTTTTCTCATGTGGAGCTCAGTTCCCAGCCTTGCAGCAAGACTCCCTGCTATGGCTCCTTTTAGCTGAAGAAAACCTGGGAGCAGTATGAACAATCCTGGAAGCAGAAATAATTTGTCTGTGAATATTGCTAAAAGAGTCCCTGAGATTATTCCTCCTGTTGTTGCAACTAATTCCGAAGAAAGCATCTCGTAGAAATCCTTGCTTTGATACATACTAAAGAAAATATGTTTTCAAGATATAAACATTGCGGTCACTAAAATTTTATTGCTTTGCTTTTTTCTTCTTGAGAATGTAAAACAAGATTGATACCAATAAAGATGCTGCCGTTAAATACATGAACAGATTATTCAAATTAGAGATTGGAATTTCCATCCATGCGTTGATAACTTCAACTATATTTTCTTTAAATCCTGCTGACAGTTTCTGCGATATGTCTGCTGATGCGATGTTGAATGCTTGATCTACAATTCCTGGAAGTAACTTGGGCAACGAGCTTAAAGCGATGTATCCAAAGACTGCTGAAAATAAGGTATTAATTGAAATCTTAAAAACTGCTACGTATAAAGACATTGTGCCTAGAAAATAAAAAACAAAGCTGATGATAAAAAATAAGACCATTAGAAATTTTGAATTATCTATTATTGGTTTGTAGGGATTTATTTGATTATTAATCTGCTCTATAATCGAAGAGGATAATATTTCTGGATCGTTAAGTTGCTCGCATCCTTCTTGAGCTGGATTTTTCTTGCATATTTCTTTCACCTGCTCTGCACTAAGACCTGATCCGACTGCAATCTGCTCCGCAATGAAATCGGAATTTAATAGCTTTTCTTGTAATGAAGATTCTAATACGGAAATATTTCCCAACAACCCGGATAAAAACACCGACGTGAACAACAGAAAAAATCCTGCAGTGAATAGCAATCCCGCAAATGATCTACTTAGGAATTGGAGTATTTTTTTTGCTTTCATTTTTATTCTGCATAGATTCTATGTGTCTGCATTTTGGATACTTCGGGCAAGAGAAGAAACTGCCATATAAACTTTTCCTGACAATCAGTTGGCTTCCACATTTCGGGCATTTTCTTTTTTCTTTCAAAACATCTTGTGGTACTGCTTTTGTCTTGCAGTCCATATTCAAACAAACTGTCTGCGGTTTCCTTCCTCTTCTTATCACTAAGATTTCTGGATAGCTGCATTCCTTACATATTTTTTCAGTTGGCTTTATCAAAGCATTGCTTGGAAGAGAAAAAGTTGTTTTGCATCCTTCTTTGTACCTGTCGCATGCAATGAATAACCCAAATTTTCCCTTCCTTATGTGCAAAATACCTTTTTTACATTCTGGGCAAGATCCTATTTTTGATTCCTGCTCGAGAGTTTCAATATTTGCCTCGGATAGAGCCCTTCCAATTTTTAATTCATTTTCTTTAAAATGCTTCAGGATTTTTGTCAGGTGTTTTTCTGCGTTGCTCAAAACTTTTTCTTTTGTTTCTTTTTTTTCCCTGATATCTTCCATATCCTGCTCCAATTTTCTTGTCATTTCCTCGTCGACAATTTCTGGACAGTATTTTTCCAATGTTTGTACTGTCTTTAAACCAAGGTTTGTAACTTGGATTGACTGGCCTGTAATATAATTTCTCTGGTATAATGCATCCAGAATTTGGCTCCTGGTTGCCTTTGTTCCTAAGTTTCTGTTTTCCAATTCTTTTATTATAGATGCTGGAGTAAAACGTTTTGGTGGCTGTGTTTCCTTATTAAGCAGATTTATTTTTTTAACTTTAACAATGTCGCCTTCTTTTATATTCGGCAGATTTATTTCTTCAAATTTTGCATACTTTCCATAGAATTTATGCCAACCTGGCTCTATTGTTCTTATGCCTGCTGCTATGAACGGTTCTTTTTTAATATCCAATTCAACTGAAATTGATTCTCTTTTAGCTGGATCTGCTAGTGTTGCTAGTGTTCTTCTAACAATTAGGTCATATATCCTATGTTCTTTCTCTGAAAGTCTTTTTGGTTCTATCCCTGTTGGGTGTATTGGCGGATGCGCAGGATCAGTTTTTTTTCCATTATTTGGTTTTAATTTATTTCTTGCTAGAAGCTCTTGTATTAGTTTTGAATATTCATTTTGTTCTGCAATTTTTTGAAGTATTAATTTAATATTTATATTCGATGGAAATTGATTTGAGCTTGTTCTTGGATAGGAAATATATGCTTTTGTGTAAAGATTTTGAGCTATTGCTAGAGAATCTTTTGGATTTATTCTGAATAATCTGTAAGCTTCTAACTGCAGTGATGTCAGGTCAAATGGATTTGGCGGAAGTTGCAGCTGGATTTTTTTTGTTATTTTTTTTACAACTGCCGACTTTTCATCTTTTATCTTCTCATATATTTTTTTTACTTCTTTTTCTTCCCAGAATTTTCCATTTTTGTGCTGTGAATTAATATCTCCAAGCGCTTCTAATTCCCAGTAAGGTTTAGGTTTGAATTTTTGAATTTCCAATTCCCTTTCTGACAGAATTTTTAATGCTGGCCCTTGAACTCTTCCTGAAGATAAAATTTTGAAAGACTTTGTTGCATTCTTAATTGATAATGTTAATGCTCGACTAAGATTTATACCGAAAATATAGTCCACCCAGTGCCTGGTTCTGCCTGCTTCCGCCATTGGCTTATCTATAGATTTCATTGGATTTTCAAATGCTTGAACTAGCTCTTCTTTAGTCATCGTAGAGAATTTCATCCTTTTGGCGTTTTTTTTCTTGATTAACTTCTCCAGAATTAAATCGAAAATGGTTTCTCCTTCAAGATCAAAATCACATCCATTATAGAATTCATCTGCTTCTTTTACTAATTTTGCTAAAGTATCCAAATATTTTTTAGTAAAATCGGATTTCTTATTTATCTTATAGGATTCGCGCCATTCCAAATCAAATACAGGATATGTCCAACCTTTTCTGTCCTTTTGCGTTAAATTATATAAATGACCTACTGCACACCCAACGATTAGTTTCTTTCCTTTATGGGTCAGCACATAATAATAAGTATTTTCTATCCCTTTTTCTCGTGTTGGTTTTTGGTCTGCTAAAGCTTCTGCTATGCTCTTCATTGCACTTGGTTTTTCTGTAATTATTAGTGACGTCATTTTAAAAGAAAACTTTATCCATATTCATATTTCTATTATTTTTCCTTGCCTGCCGACGTTGATTAATTTTGTCTTCCCTATTTTTTCTTCTATACCTTCTGCTTCATGGACATGTCCACATAATGCAAGATCGGGCTGGAATTTTTCAATTGCTTTTCTTACTGATGTGCTGCCTGGAAAGAATCTTGTAAATTTTTCTATTAAGCTGCCTGTGGGATGGACATGGGTTACCATTATTTTTTTCTGTTTGTCTTCAATGTAATTATGGCCTTTTTCAAGAAAATCAAAAATTTCCTCTTCTGATAATTGAAATAAGCCTATGTTAGCTGAGCCGCAACCAAACATACCAACTCTGTCAATGTAATAAGAATAGCCGTGAAGATTAACTAATTTGTATCTCTCTGTAAGGAAATTTGACGTCGCTGCTGATTCGTGATTCCCCGGAATTATTCCTACCTTCAATCCTTTTTCTTTGAACGGGCCGATAATGCCTTCTGTTGAAGCTTCATTGAGAGTTAAATCGCCACATAACAAAACCATATCTACATTTGATTTTTTTGCTTTTTCTGCTAGCCTTCTAGCTAGATTGATATCGCCGTGAATATCTGAAGCTGCTAAAATTTTCATAAAGAATTAACGTTTTTTTGGCTTTTTAAAAGTTTCCGCGCATCGCTCAGAGCAGAACCGATATACCTCACCGTTAATTTCCTCTTCGATGAAGTCTTCCTCTAATATTATTTTGCATTTAGCGCACTTTGCTGCTCTGCTCCCTTCTTCATACCCTTCCATAAACCCTTCCTCTACGTCTGTGATTACGTCTTCATCTTCTGCTACATCTCTTCCTTCTTCTGTGTAAATATCTTCTTCCCTGTCGCCTGTTTCAATTTCTTTTTCAACCTGGTCTTTTGGTTTTCTTGCCATCTCTTATTTTAAGGATAAAGCTGATTGTTTTTTAGGCTTTTCTATTTTTTTAAAGCCACAGTATTTTTGCAGTGCTGCTGGAACTTTAATGCTGCCGTCTTTTTGCTGATAATTTTCCAAGATTGCCACTAAGGCTCTTGATGTTGCGATTGCAGTGTTGTTTAAAGTATGTATAACTGATTTGTCTCCGTTTTTATCGACGAATTTTATATTTAGACGACGAGCTTGATAATCTGTACAATTTGAATTTGAGCCAACTTCTTTATATGCTTCTTGTCTTGGAAACCATGCTTCTGTGTCATATTTCTTTGCTGCAACTATCCCTATATCTCCAGTACAAACTTTTACTACACGATACGGGATTTTTAGTTTCTTGTAAAGCTCTTCTGAATTTTTTTGCAGTTCTTCATGATGCTTCCAAGAATCTTTCGGACTGCAGAAAATAAATTGCTCGATTTTCCAGAATTGATGCGTTCTGAATAAGCCACGAGTATCGACTCCATGACTTCCTATTTCCCTCCTGAAACAGGGAGAAAATCCTGCTATCCTTATAGGAAGATTTTCTTCTGGAATAGTTTCATTTATAAAATATGTTGCAATTGAATGCTCTGAGGTTGCAATTAGATATAAATCCTCGCCATCAATTTTGTACATCACTTTTTCAAAATCGGCCAAATCAGTAACGCCTTCATATGGTTTTCTTCTTAACATCAGAGGTGGAATGCTGAGTGTGAATCCTTTTTTTACAAGAATATCAACGGCAAACTGCATCAAAGCAAGATTGAGCTGAGCTAATTTTCCGAACATGTAATAGAATCCTGCTCCTGAAACCTCTGTTGCTTTCTTGAAGTCTCCAATTTCGAGCATTTCAATTATGTCGCCATGTGCTTTCAAATCGAATTTTGATTTTTTTGCAACACCCCATTTTCTTACGGTAACATTATCTCTATCATTTTCCCCATATGGGACTGAATCATGAAGAATGTTTGGAAGGCGCAGCAGATAATTATCAATTTCCTGCCTTAGCGACTTTAGCTTTTCTTCTGCCCTCTTGATCTCATCTGGAATCTTTCTTATCTCTTTTATTTTTTCCTTAATGTCTTTTCCCTGCTTTTGCAAGCTGTTGATTTCTTCAGAAACAATATTTCTCCTGTGGCGCAATTCCTCTGCCTCTTTTTTTATTTTAATATAATCAGAATCCAGCTCTCTTACTTTTTGAATCCATGGCAGCTTTTCCTTATCTCTCCTCTTTTCAAGATTTTTCTTAACTATGTTATGGCTTTCCCTGAGCAATTTTATGTCAAGCATGCAACTGTTAATAGAAATGGCAATTTAAAACTTATGGTTTGATGAAACTATGGTTAAGCTTATAAATTTTTAGAAATGCATATCTTAACAGAATCGTTTAGATTAGCTAAAATTTAACCGATAGGTATTTAAACATATACCAAAACATAACGTTTTGATGCTATAATAGGGGTGAATAGGGGGAAACAAATGTCTAAGCAAAAGAAAGATATTTTTGAAGTATTTTTTAGGAGAAAGCCTGCTATGATACTGGTGGCTTTAAAGAAAAATTTAAGAAATAGGTATGGCAGTGTTTTAGCAAAAGAAGTTGACTGCACTTATTCACACACTGTAAAGATACTGCAGGAGATGGAAAGGGCTGGATTGGTCGGCTTTGAGAAGCAGGGAAGGATTAAAGTGATACAGCTGACTGATAATGGAAATAAAATAGCGGACCATATTGGAAGGATTAAAGATCTGCTTTAATTTTTTTATTTTGAGCAACAAAAAAGATGTTAAGTAAATTTTAATTTAGTAACTCATCTTTTTAAGAGATTGTAATGCCCACGCCAATAATTCTTTTTTGACTTTATCTAATCTATTTTTCCTATATCCAGTTAGATCAATTTTATATTTGAGATTCTTGGATTTTATTTTGAATCTTCCTGTATAGCCAATCTTGTTATTACTAAATGAGCATTTTACAACTAAATTAATTTTATCCTTGTTTATTTTTGCTTTTGTTATTCCTGCTTTGAATGTTAATGGCAAGCTTTTCTGAAATTCTTTTAATGGGTTGAAGTAAATTCCAAAGGCATTTTCATTTAGCCATTGATATGCTATTTTGTAGATCCCACCGTATGACCTCATTCCATGCCCGCCTTTAGCTTCTTGTAAGGGCTCTAGTAAATTTTTTCCTAGATTCGAGAAATCTCTATTGATGTTTTCCAAGATTGCTGTTTCCTGCTCTAACTCTTCCTTACTTGGTTTACCCATGAAAGATAACAAGGCTGAGAAATATATAAAGTTATTTATTGCTCTTCAAGCCATTTGATAATATCATCATCCTGATTTTTTGCGCCGATGACTTCAACTAGCACTGGAACAGAATCCTGGCCAGAAACTTTTTTTAGAACTTCACGCTTTGACTTTTCCGGCATGACTTCTATCTTCCTGTATTTTATCCCTTTCTTTCTTAATGCATCCTCTGCTCTCTTGGAATAGGGACAGCCTTCCAGTCTAAATAATACTAGATTCTTTTCTTCCATTTTAATCTTTTATTTATTTGCGACTAACACCATCTCTTCATCGCAGCAATCTTTTTGCGATGCCGCTGTCGAGCCACAGTATTTGCAAAGGTAGATCACCATCTTTTGCTAATTAGCTGAGAATAACTTGTATATAAATATTTAGCTGGAGAATTGAAACTTTTAATTAAAAAAAGAAAGGAGAATTTATCTCCTCTTCTTTTTCTTTCTTCCGCCACGGGACATCTTTGCTTCACAAACGTTGCCTTTCCCATCAACATAGTATAGATATCCGGCTTTTCTTTTTATGACGTTCTTTACTAAAACTTTACCCATTTTTTCACCTCCTTTTTATATATAAAGTTAAAAAGATTGGTTGTCAACAACTGCTAACAACCTTTCTTCACCTCTTTTTCCCAGGTTTTTAATTGGGATTGAAATTGAGATGTCTTAAAAGTATATAAATTTATCGTCGATTTAAAGGGGGTTTCTCGTCGGAAGCTTTTTAGCAATATTCATCTAAATGACACCACTTACTAATGAATAAAATTAGAAAGATTTATAAATTAGCGATATTTTATATTCCCTATGGCTATCGACATATTTGATGTTGACGAGATAGATTCTGTATTAAGACAAAGAATCAGGGAAGGGAAAGAAGTAGACTTAAAAGATTTTGATATCCCTGTCTATGAGATAGACCCATTATATGCTTTGGAACAACTCTACTTTAACCCTGAAAGAAATATTTACTTAAAACAGGTTAGATCCGCAATTGAGCCTGTATCAGTAAAAGCTGAAGAGAGAGGATTTGATCATAATGTTTTTACTGCTTTATATGAAGCTGTCCTTAATGCACATCAGCATGGAAACAGGAAGTCCCCGGATAAAAAAGTTATATTGGCCTATAATATCGAAGATGAAGTTGCGAAATTTGCAGTTGTTGATGAGGGGGGAATAATTAATCCTGAATTTATCCCATTTGTATTAAGACACAGGGAGAGAGGAGATAAAGAAGACAGAGAAAGAAAAAGAAGCATTTTAGATTTTTACGAATTTATTGGAAAAGATAAACCGGAATATAACAACGGAACAGGAACTTCTTTTATACATATGTATATGGATAAGGTTTCATATTTCAAACACATTGATGGCGGATTAGCCTTGCATTTAACTAAAAAGAAAAGAGAAGATTTATAGACTTCTGTTGCAGATAAATAAAAAGCAGGATTAAATTGCATTAAGAATAATGGACACCTGCGGTTTCCATCTGCCTTCCCCCTCTTCCTTTTTCTTTCAGAAAGAAAAATCAAGTCCAAAAAGAAACGTTTTAGTTTTTAAGAAATATTAAAATTAATCTTAATTCTTTGTGAAAACTATTTGCTTTGCTCTTTTCTTTTTTTCTTCATCTCTTCCCAGAA
>CAYJRS010000012.1:0-17771 GCA_964372845.1 Candidatus Woesearchaeota archaeon
GAGCAACCATTATGCTTCCGCCATTTCTTCTGCCCTCACAAAATTCCAGGAATCCTTCTTTCTCAATATGCTTGCAGACTTCAATCCCTTCCTCTAACCTACCACTGCCTTCTAATGTAGAAAACACACCAAATAGACATCTATTTCTATCCAATCCCTGATTAAGATTATTACATATTGTAATTGAAGTATCCTTTGAAATTAAACTAACATCTTTTGCAAATTTCATAAAGCAGTCATTCCTCTCTTCAGCAATTCCAAATTTATCACATTCTTTAACAACCAGGTCTGGGCTTTTAATAATCCTTTTAGGAGTTAGGCTAAAACATCCGCTAACAAAAATTAAAAGAATAAATAGCAGAAATGCTTTTTTCATAACAAAATAAAGATTTAGAAGTTAATAAACTTTTTCTTAAACAACACTGAACCCAGCCTCGACATATGGCATGTAGAATTCATCCTGTCCTGGTTTTTTAATACATCTACTTTAACATACAACCATAAAGAGGGAACCGCAAGGCTTATATATTATTACGTAATTTTACGTAATATGGAAATAATCGCAAAAATAAGCAAAGGGACCATCATGGACCAGATATATATCCCCAAAAATAGAATAGGCTTAACTAATGGAAGCTATGCTATAATCAAACCTATAGAATATGAAAAGCCAATTGAAAAACCATATTTTTATAACACTAAATTCATAGAACCAATAAAATTAGAATTAGTTAGTAGAATAATCTCTCTAATAGACAAAGAGGTGAATTGTGAAAACATAATCATTACAGGGTCTTTTTTAGAAAAAGGATTTAGTTTTAACGATATTGATGTAATTCTAGTAACAGAAAGCAAAATCAATAACTTTGGTATTTTAAAGAATAAATTAAAAGAGGAAGTCAGCATTGAGCCTCATATAATAATCTTAGATAATCAGAGTTTAATTAGGGGGTTACAAACAGACCCTTTATATCAAATGATGCTTAGTAAATGCATTTCTAAAAAAAGATTTGTATACAAAATAAAACATAGGATAAATTATAAAGTTCTAGACCTGCATCTTTTGAAGAGCGAACTTTTGATAGAAAATTATGATCATTTAAATGGAAATGAAAAATACTATCTGATAAGAAACACAATCTCAATCTCACTATACTTAAAATGTAAAAAAATAAACAAAGAAATTGTAGATAATGAAATTAAGAAAATTTTTAACTTAAAAAACATTGATGAAATAAGGAAGAATATGTTAGATAAAAATAAATTTCTTGGAAAATATAAAACAGTCCATAAGCGAATTTTTAAAGAAATAATGAAAGGGGTTAAAAATGGTTCAAAACAGAAAGAAAATAATTGAATTATTCGTAGGAAATATCTCAAATGCAATAGTTCATGACATATTAGAAAAAGCAATCGATGATGAAGAAATCTCAAACAAGTATCAAAAAGAAATTAATATAAGTTTCAATAAAGCAAAAGAATATAGGGAAAAGATTAATCCTAAGTATTCCCCGCTTCCAGAGAAAGATATAGAACATATCAAAAGTCAAATAAGGAATAAAGTTATAAGCAAATTAAATCAAAGGATTTCGCAAAAGTATGAAAATATTGATTTAAACTTGATTGAAGAATTAATTGATAAATCTTTGAGAAATACAAATATAATCTATACAACACTGAACCCAGCCTCGACATATGGCATGTAGAATTCATCCTGTCCTGGTTTTTCAATGTATCTAACTCTCACTTTATATTCTCCAGAGAAATCAGCTTCTGTCTTATAACTCATCTCCAAGATATCATTCTTAATGTCTCCTAAACAATATTTATATCCCTTGCAAGTTCTAGAATTTTGATTAGCGCACACGTCCTCGTTAGGCAAATAAGTTTTATAGTCCTTATGCAAGTCAACCTTAGTCAAGATCTCAAATTTAGGATCAACACAAAACCCATTTACCTTAACTCTGATTTTTATTTCTTCTCCAGAATCAACAACTTTTTGAATTACACTAACCTCAGGAATCTTTTGTTTTGGAACATATCCGGTTAATTCTTCAAAGTTCAGAGAAAATAAAGATATCAATATCAAAAAAACCGCAGCTATCAAAATATTACTTATTTTCATCTTCATTATTTCTTAGGCAACACATTGAAGTATGCATTTATCGAATCTTTTGTATTCCTGTCCTTCCAGTAAAATACCTTCGCATAGTACTCTCCATCCCAGATAGGCTCAGTTCTATAACTGACTGTAAAGGTTCCGTCTTTATCCAATATTAATCCATCTCCCTTGCAAACCTTATAGCCTCCCTTATGCGTCACAACTCCTTTTCTTCCGCCGCTGCTTGTTATGCTTCCGTCACTCAACTTTCCAGAAAAGTAAAACCCAATTTCAGGATCAACGCAGCCTTTATTCGGCTTAACTTTAATATTTATCTTCTCTCCAGCCTTGACAGTGCCTGGAAAAACAGTTACGTCTGGCATTAAACTTCCAGCAGCCTTTCCAGTTATATTATTAAAATTAAATCCGATCAGCGCAATTAAAACAATCGCAATAGCAGCTATTAAAATTTTATTTTTTTCCATAACATCACCCGTTTACTGTAAATGCAGTTGTAATATGATCTTCTTTTTCATAGTCAAAAACTTTTACAAAAAACACCCCAGATTCATCTTCATTAGGCTTCCAATCAGGACTAGTTTTATATCTGACTGTAAAAGGCTGGCAGACTTTTCTATAGCTTCCTAGCTCTGTTCTTGCAGTGGCCCTTCTTAAATTAGAATCATCATAGAATCCAACCACACTATTCACGCATTCTCTTCCAGGATTTACATTTACAGTAACATATTGTCCAGCATTCACAAATTTAGGCACAATGTCAACAGTTGTCTTCGTATTCCTTATTGTAGCCGTAGTCATATTATCAAGGTTGAATCCGACTAAAGCAACGATGAATAATGCAATGATAGAAAATACAAATATTATGCTGTTGTCTTTTTTTACTGCTTTTGTCACGCTCTTTTTCATTAGATAGGATTATTATCAACACCTATATAAATCTTATTGAAGCGCCGCGACTGGGATTTGAACCCAGACATCCCGAAGGAAACAGGTTAACCTGATATCATTCAAGACTTACGCTTTTAACTCTAAATTAAAATCTGCGCAATACCAGATTATGCGATCGCGGCATAAAACACTAAGAAATTTCACTTTATAAAATTTAGTTTCTTGAAATCCATCCAATTAAAGACCAAGCCCTTTCGCCAATCGCATCACTATTAAAAAGCAAATATCCCCAATCAAAGATCATGTGAAAGATGAGCCCTATGAGCATAAAGAGAAATATCTCATGAATAAAAAAACTCAGGATGAAAAGCAGCAGCCACACCTCCCATGTATGAAAGATATGCAATGAATCACTATGTGACTCATGAACTTTGCTTCCAGGCACGTGGTAAAAATATCCATTCATAAAATTAAAATCTTTTTTCTTTATTGCGTAATAAATATAATGATCGACGTCAAAGACAAATCCGCTCAAGAAAACAACAATGCTGTAGTTGCCTATAAAAGGATATAATATTGCTGCAAATATAAGGGCGAACAATGCATGTAAATAAACTTGTTGCATAAAACAAAAATTAAAGAAAAGTTATTTAAATATATCTTTAAGAAAACTTTCCATGATAGAAGCAGAGGCGACAGGCAGAGCAGCAATAACAGGAAATCCAGGCGATGTTTACTTGGAAGATGCACTAGTCCTAGCTTATTCAATTAAAAACAAAGCTACAATTAAAATAGAAGATTCAAGCAAGCTCATAATCCATTCAAACGATTATCTAGATTCTACCCATAAACTTATACATCGGACATTAAAGCATTTCAACATAACAACCCCTTTGAAAATAAATTATTCGTCGACGATTCCATTTAAATGTGGTCTCGGTGGATCAGCAGCAATTCTGGTTTCATTAATTGCATGCCTGAATAAGAAGTTTAATTTAAATCTCTCTCTAACAGATATTTCAAAGCATGCGTTGCAGATAGAGCATGAACTAAAAATAAATGCGGGTTGGCAGGACAGAGCTGCTGCAGTTTTCGGCTCATCATTAATCGACTGTAAAAATTTCACATGTCAAAAACTAACAGCTCTTCCCAAAGAAATGTACATAGCTTGTTATGGAAAAAATAATTCTTCAAAAGATGTTCATAAAAATGGAAAGGAAAAGAGCAATGAAGAATTTCTTTCTCTCATGAAAAAAACAAGGGAGATAACCTTAGAGGCATACACTGCATTGCAGAAAGGAAATTGGAAAAAGTTAGGCATGCTCATGAATGAGAATTGGGAAATCCGGGAATCAACTCTAGGCTTAACAAAAGAAGATAAGTTTGTGAAAGACCTAATTTTAAAAAACAATGGATTTGCAAATCAAACAGGCTCAGGAGGCGCAGCCATAGTTTTAGATCTAGAAAATAAATTAAAACCAATATTCGAAGAAAACGATATCAAGATAGTCTATCTTTTGTTAAACGGCGGATTGAAAATAAAATGAAAGGCAAAATCGATGTAATTTTACTGGCAGCTGGATACAGTACTAGATTATACCCGTTAACAAAAAATTTCCCAAAGCCCTTGCTAGAAGTAGGGGAAAAACCAGTAATTACAAATATTATAGAAAAGCTAGAAGATCTAAAAGAAATAAGTAAAATCTATGTCGTGACAAATAACCGCTACTATAATCATTTTGTCGAGTGGAAGAAAAGCCTGAAAACAAAATTAAAAATAGAAATAATTAACGACGGCACACTGCACGAAGAAGATAAGCTTGGAGCTATAGGAGATATAAACCTTGTTTTAAAATTAAAAAACCCTAATACTGATATACTCATTATTGCTGGGGATAATTTGTTCAGCTCAATTCTAAATCCTTTTTACAATTATTTCAAAGGAAAAAATGAAAATGTTATAGTAATAGATGAATTGCCTACATTAGAGCAAGCAAAAAGACATGGTATCGTAGATTTGGATAAAGACTCCAAGATCATTTCATTGATAGAAAAGCCGGAAAATCCAAAATCAAAACTTATTGCTCATGTTGTCTATCTTTTAAAGAAAAAATCAGTTAATAAAATTAAAGAATATCTTGATGAAGGGAACAACCCAGATGCCCCAGGGTATTTTTTACAGTGGCTTTATAAAAAAGATATTATTTATGGCTTTAGGATTGGAGGAAAATTCTTCGACATAGGCACTCCAGAAACTTTAGAAAAAGCAAGAAAAGAATTTACTTCTTCCTGTTCTTAATTAAAACTTGTGCAATCTTCCTGTCAATAGCATCTATCTTTCTTTCAATAATGTAAATTCTTCTCAACCCATATACAATTCCAAAAATAGCACCAACAAGAACATAAAGCAGAATCGTATTAATATCAGCCATCAAATAATCACCTCTTTAATGTATATTTTTCATTGTTTATAAATTTATTTGTTCATCACTATTATAAATTATACAGCAAAGTATTTAAAATCGTATTACTTAATAATCAGTATGACGCAAAACTTCAAAGCATTCTTAAATTTATCAAAAAGGATACAGGAAAAATACGAAGGGCAATATATCATCATGATAGACGGAAAGATAGTAAATCATGGCAAGCAGATAGATAAGCTTCTTCCAACAATAAAGAGAAAATATCCTGAAAAAATTCCTCTAATTACAAAAATACCTAAGGCAGAAGCAATGGTTCTCTAAACGATGATAGAATTCAGCTATAAAGAAGAAAGGCTATCCGAAGATAAAACTGTTTTAAGACCTGTGGCAGATATTATCTTAATAACCAATGATTTGCAGGTTGAAATTCCAATGTATATAGATTCAGGAGCAGATCTTTCTTTAATTCCGTTCAGATTCGGAACAGCATTAGGGTTTACAAAAGATAATAAATTAATTGAAGAGATGAGGGGCATAGTTTCAACAATACCTTATATAAGATAGCAAGTTAAATTTAGATTTAATGACAAAATTGTAAATGCAGAAATTGCTTGGGCTTTAACTGAAGAAGTTCCTGCCTTGCTTGGAAGGAAAGATGTGTTTGATGCATTTAAAATAATATTTATACAAAACCAAAAAAAGATTATCTTCGAATAGAAGTTCTATTTGTTCATCAGCCTTTCAAGCATAGCTCCGAAGGCAGGTCTAGTGATAAATACTCCAATTGTAACACCAACTATTGTAGCTATAGCAAATCCCCGCAGCAATCCAGCAACAGCCCATATTAACGGGAACATAGCAGCAAAAGTAGCAGCATAAGCAACTAATATGATGAAGAATGCCCTCTTTAATTTTTCCTTCCAGCTAAAAATCTGCTCCTTTCCCTTTAATATCTCATCTGCAATAACAATCTGATCATCAACTCCAGTTCCGACAGAAGCTATTATTCCTGCAATCGCAGCCAAGTCTAAATTCCATTTGAACAAGCCGGCAAATCCGAGAATGATAAATATCTCGCTCAATAAAGTAATCATCATTGGGAAAATTACTTTTAAATTTCTATAGCGGATAAATACGACAATTAAAACTGCAATCACAGCAACTCCTCCGGCGAGAACAGCATTCTTCAAAAACTCCTCTCCAAATATCGGGCTGATGCTGTCTATCTTCACAATTTCAAGCTGGAATGGCAAGCTTCCTGTAATCAAAACTGTCTGCAATTTTTCCATATTCAGCAGTGCATCATTCAAAGCAGCATCTTGATTATCACCAAATCCACTCCCGGAAATAAGTATATCAGTTGCCTCGCTTCCCTTCAAGCTGGCAGATATCTGCAGACTATCAATCAATTCATTATCCAAATACAAATCTAGGGGTTTGCTTAAATATCCCTCACTGCCAAGTCCAACCCCGCCTATAACATCCAGATTTTTTGTTATCTCAGCATGTCTTTTTGCAGCACTCGAACTTAGCTTGATGCTGAACTCAAACCTGCATCCATATTGCCCTTTACTTTCTAAATTACATCTGCTGACGCCAGAGCAGGTTCCATCATCTTTGCAGACAAATGGGACATCATTGCCGCCGGTAAAAACAGTTTCATTTCCAATCTTCGCTTCAAATTTTCCTTGTGTTGCAATAAAGTCTTCAACTTCTTCTTTAGATATCCCTGCAATTTCAATCAGAATTAACTTGTCATCATCAACATCCGCAGCCCTTATTCTTTTATCAGCCAATCCGTATATATCTAGCCTGTCAGAAATCACGTCAATTAAATTTCTGATGTCCTGATCAGTAGCTTTTGTTTCGCCAATAGGCTTCAGCAAAACCCTGGTTCCGCCCTCTAAATCCAACCCCTTTCTTATATTGCTTCTGCGAACCTCTTTTACATTTATCTCAAGCTCTTTATTAATCTGAAAAACATATTCTTTCTTCTCAGTTTTAATCCTAACAACTTTGCTAGGCAGCAGATCATATCTAATCTTCTCCAAATCATCGATGTTATTTATCTTAACACCATTTATCTCTTTTAATATTTCCCCGTCTTTAATGTTTTCAATTTTAGAATTCTTAATGGTCAAGTTTTCCAATTCAAACAATAAATTATCCTGCACTAAGTAGCTAGCATTATTCTTGTCAGTAACTATATTTATTCTAACAGGATCAACAGAACTAGCTTCTTTCAGCAATTCAATAAAATTCTCAGTATTATTAACATTAAAATTATTAACACTTTTTATAACGTCCCCAGCATTCAATCCTTGATTTTTGCTTACAGCATCCAGGCTCTTGATCTCGACGCCATCAACATTGAATCTAGGAGCTATTGCTATAAAAGAAAGTACAAGCATTATTATCAGCAGATTAATCCTAACCCCAAAACCTTTCATTGTCTCCTCTCTTCTTGCAATACCAAATTAATATTCCCGAATTCATGAAATAAGTTGAAACAATATCAACGAGCAAAGCAATAACAATAATCAAAAACATCTGCTTCAAAACAAAGCTGGTCGTAATAAAATAAGCAATGCCTAAAGCAGCAATTGTAGCAAAGGTCATAGTCAAACCAGTCTTGGCAGAATCAACAATTCTTTCATATAGGTTGCCTTCTTTCCTCTTCAATACTTTAGTAGTGAGAAGTATATCAGTATCTACACTATATCCTATAACAAGCAAGAATGCAGCAATCCCAGCAGCGTTTACCTTTATTCCCGCAAGTTCAATGATAGCTAGCGGAAATATAATATCAAGAAAAGCACTCAAAAGCACAGCAGCACTTGGCACAAAGCTTCTAAAGGCAACAAAAATAACAATTCCCATTAATACAAAAGAAACTATCACCGCTTTAAGCAAACCCTGATAAAAACTCTCTCCCAAACTGCTGCTAACTTCCTCAATGCTGAAATTTTTTTCATTCAATTGAATACCAATATTTTCCTCTATCAGTTTTTTCAATTCATCAGTAACTTCATCACCAATCTCGACAACAACGCCTACGTCGCTATCAGTCGCAATATCTCCCAGCTTCCTGACAAACACATCTGTTCCTAGCTTGCCTTCAAGGAATTTTTCAAGTTTCTCAGCATCAACACCTTTTTCATAAACAGTGGCACTAATTCCCCCTTTCAAGCTGACATCTCTATAAAACAATTCCCCCGTCTTATTAAAAAAATATCCAACGACAGTTAAGCTAAAAACTAGCAATATTAAAGGAACTACAAGAAGTTTCTTATAATGCTTCTCTAAAAATGATTCCCAGTTCATAATCAATCTTACAAAAACTATCAAAAATATATTTATATAACTATCCCTTATTTAGTTAAAATGCAAATAGAGGTTTTACGTTTATCACACAGAATAAGAAGAGACCCTCGTTTATCAACGCACGTTGCTCTGACAGCAAGGGCATTTCTCGCTTCAAAAATGTACTACTCAGGCGATAAAGATTCTTCTCTAGAGTCAACAATAAATAAAGTAACAAGCCAGTTTGGAGGAAATTTTGAAATAAAGCATATCGAAGACCCAATCAAACTAATTAATGAAAAAAAGAGTGAAAATTTTTTAATAGTTCATTTATCTGTTTATGGATTAACTTTAAATTCTATCTTGGAAAAAATAAAAGAGCAGAAAAGAATTCTAATTATCGTTGGCGGAGAAAAGGTTCAGCCAAAAATATTTCAAATCTCAGACTACAATGTTTCTATAACGCAGCAACCGATTTCAGAAGTTTCAGCTCTGGCAGTTTTCTTGCATGAGATCTTAGAAGGAAAAGAATTAAATGCAGAATTCAAAAGTGCAAAAATCGAAGTCATTCCATCTGCAAAGGAAAAGAGGTTCAAAAAGTAAATATTTATATAAAAAGAAATATATTTTCTACAGCAATAAAGAGGGAGATATTAATGCTAAAGAAACTAATTTTTTTGATTGTCTTAATAGTATTTGCAACATCAACTATAGCTATTTCATTTGATTTCAACGAATCAAAAGCAGGAAAAGAAAAGCAATTATCAGGAAACATAATTTTATCAGAAGGTATTTACAATAAGGATTCTATAATAAAGGTTTCAATAAATTCAGTTTCAAAAGAAAAGCAGATGCAGCAGCTGATAAATTGCACAGCAGGATGCGAAGAAAAATCATCGGAATATTATGTTTACACAGGAGCAACAGCTGCAGAAATCAGCTCATCAAATTTCTTGGCAGGAATCAAATTAGCAAAAGGCGCAACAATAAGCATCGATGCAAAATTCAATATATCAAATGCAGATGCAAATTATCCGGACACTCCAACGATAGATGTTGGCAATGATGGAGTTATAGACTGGAAATTTCAGGGAAAGGCTCCGGCAAGTATTGACTGGAATGTAAATTCATACAAAGGGCCAGAAATAAATGCAGTAGATGCAACAGAATTAAATCTAGATTCAACAGGGACATGTCAGCAGGTTTTCCTAAACAAATCAGATACATTCAGAATCAGCTCAACATTAAGAAAATCAATAACAAACCCTCCGAGTCTGGGGATTTACATACAAGGAATAGAAACAAGCCAGCAGCCATGTGATGCATTGCAGTCATCGTTCGCTCAAACAGAGTGCACAATTTCAACTAACATTCCGATTAATGAAGGAGATTATAAAATATGCTTGACCGCGCCGTCAGCAGGAATTGTTTTGGCCGTGAATGACTCTTCAGCAAATTCACAAGGATATAGATGCACGGCATCTTCATGCAACAAAGTTTCAAATACAGATTATGCAATAAAAGCAAAGTCTTCAAATTTTATCACAACGCTGCAGGAATCGCTTAATTATTTTGAATCTAACACCAATCCTGGAAATTATTTAAAAGACGCAATAGCAAATTTCTTGCAGGCATGCACCTATCAGAATGATCTATGCATAATCCCGATTAATGTAACAGCTAAAAATGGAAATAATGTAAAAATTCATGATTTATCTTACGTAGAGACGCTGGGAGACGGACAGTCATATAATAGAAATAAGTTTTTGTTGGGAGTAAACTCTGAAGGGCAAAAGGCGAACTACAAGTTAACATCAAAAGCAGCAATTCTAATCTCAAAATTTGATATCCTAGCGCCAAAGGACATTGGTAATTACACATTAAAAGTTGAATATGGAGTAGAAACAGCAACTGCAAATATACAGGTAGTTTCAGCACCTACTGCAGGTTTCAACGTATCTCAGCAACTAGCGCCAGTGGCAGCTCCAATAACATTTGATGCATCAAGCTCAAAATCAGATTCTCTTTTAATATACAGCTGGGATTTTGGTGACAACACTACAGCAAATACAAAAACAGCAGCACATTCATATCTGCTTCCTAAAACTTATTTAGTAAAGCTTACAGTAACAGATGAAAATAAAATTTCTGATGAAAAAACACTGCAGATAGAAATATTTTCAGAAAAAGCAGAAGATGAGTTAGTGCAGAATGCAGTTTCAAGATTGCAGTCCACAAAGGAGAAATTATCCCTGCCCGCAACAAGAGAAATCTTTGAAGGGCTTTTATTAGATAAAAAAATCGACGAGTCAATAGCAATATTATCAGCGTCGTCAAGCTTGACAGAGGAAGAAGTTAATAACATTCTAGATTCGATACCGACCTCAATAAGCGTAATAAACAAAATCACAATAACGCCTTATTTGTCATCTGAAGAAGTTAACAGATTATACGGTTTTGAGACAGAAAGCTACAAGGCAACATTGCAGGAATTAAATTCAAGAATCCAAAAAGAAGTCACAGCAACTCAAGTTTCATTATCATATCCCAGCAAACAGGAAAGTTTCATATTAGTAAAAAAGACAGTGACAACCCCTCAGGAAATAATGGATGCAACAGTAATAGAATTAATCCCGACTTCTCTCGCACCATCCCAGGATGAAATCGAATTCCCTGATTCTTTTCCAGAGATAACTAGGCTGCAGGATTATCAAAGCGCAAAGTTCACTATACCAAATCTTCAGGATTCATTTACTTTTTATTACAAGCTTAATTCCAATAATCTAAACAGTGTAAAAAATACAGTTTTAGTAGTAATACCTCAAGAACTATCTCCAAGCCTGATTCCTTTTAATTGCGGAGACGGAATCTGCAATCCAGCAGAGGATATTATCTCTTGCCCAGAAGACTGCACAGAAGAAAAAGTAGTATCAGGATTTCCATGGTTGTCTTATATAGTAACGATAGTAATTATTCTAGGATCTGGGTTCGCAATATATAAATTTAAACTCTATAAAAAGCTCAAGTTAGACGAATTAATAAATTTAATTTCAGCAAGGTTCAAGAAATCTCCCTTTAAATCAGGAGTGGAATTAGCAAAAGTCAGGTCGTACATCAAGACAGCTCTGGAGAAAGGCTACGATGAAGAAAAAATTGCTAATTCTTTATTGGAAAGGGGATGGAGCAGGCAGCAGGTAGAATACGCATTCAGCAAATTGAACAGCAAGAAACAATAATTTTAAAAACTAAAATTTATTCTTTTACATAATGCGTGGGTAGTTCAATGGCTAGAATCTCGGCCTTCCATTGGATAGAAGGGAGCCGATGGTCCGGGAAACCTCTGGTTCGGAAATTCGAGTCCCGGCCTACGCACTTACTTTTGTTAAATTTCTGGGATTGATTAATTCAAAAAACCTATCCCGTTCAGATCTATGAAGGTATAAATGCCATATACCTATACAATTTGGTCTTTTATCTTTATAGAAAGAGAGTCTAAACTTTTTAAAATCCAAATCTATCAAAAAATTTTCAGTTTGTTCCATTATCTTTTTTGAAGTGGAACCAAAAAGAATTTTATTATCGGATATGTATCCGTCACTATCTATAAACCCCCTTAAAAAGCCCTTTTTGAATTCTTCGGGGTAATCTTTTTCCTTTAAAAAAACAGCTCTAGATTTTTTATTTCTTCCCAATCTATTAACACTTTTTAATAGTTATGCTCCGGGTTCTAATCCCGGTCGAAGCATTTTATTCTAAATAAGTAAAAACTTAAATAATAGAGATTTATATTTAAAATGAATGGCAAAAAACATACTTATCTTTGTACCGCATTCTGATGATGAAATAGTAGGCATGGGTGGAACTTTGCTTAAATTAATCGACGAGGGAAAATCAATAATAGAAGTAATCTTCACAACAGGCGAAAAATCTCACCCCCATTTTAAAGAGGAAATTATCTCAGATATTAGAAGGAAAGAAATGGAAAAAGTTGCTAGAAAAATTAAGATAAAGGAAGTAATCTTTCTAAATTTAAAAGAGGGCCACATAAATGAAGAAACAAAAAAAATAGTTCCAGAAATTAAAAAATACATAGAGAAATACAAGCCGGAAAAAATATTTACCTTAGCTTCTTCAGAAACCCATCCAGATCACAGGGACGTAAATAATCTTGTTTTAGCAGCAGTAGACATTCTAAAGAAAAAATATCCTGTTTATACTTTTAACATATGGACGCTGCCTAAAGTGTTTCCAAATCCAATAATCTATGTAGACATATCAGAATACTTTTGGAGAAAAATTAAGATGATGGAGGAGCATAGAAGTCAGAAGCTGATGATGTTCTACCCGCAAATAATGCCTGTAGTTTTAAGGGCGCGTTATTATGGATATAAAAATAACTGCAAATACGCGGAAAAGTTTGAGAAGGTAAGGTAAATGAAAGTTGTTTCAGTTGTAACAGGAATTGGCTATGGACATTCAATTAGGCAGGCAGCTATCCTGAATGAGTTGGAAAAAAATGGCGCAGAGATAATTGTGGCTTCCTACGGCAATGCAAAGGAATACTTCGAGCACGTTTATACAACTCTGGAGATACAAGGTCCGAAATTCCCAGAAGAAAATTCAAAATTCTCGACGCTGAAAACAATTACAATGAACCTAAAGCTTCCTTCTATTTACCTAAAAAACTATTTCAAGTTAAAACAGTTATTCAGGGTGTTCAAGCCAGATATAATTGTCTGCGATTTCGAGCCGCTCCCATTATACATGGAGAAGAAAAAACCCCATTTTGTAGTATTTAATTTTGACCCATTGCAGTATCAAAAATGCGTAAAAGAGAATAAGAAAAAATATTGGATGCAGTACAAATATATTTCTTCCATCTACAGCAGGGCAAAAAAAATTTCAGCTCCAATAATAATCCCTACATTTGAAAAGCACTCTAAAGAGGAAAATAGAGAATATAATTTTGTAAATCCAATAGTAAGAAAGCTGCCGAAATTATCTCAGCAGGAGCTTTTGGAAAAATTGAAATTAGACAAATCTCCAATATTAATAATGTTTGGAGGCTCTCACTTCTCAACCGAACTGATTTACAAGCTGCAGGCAATCCTTCGAGACATAGATGAAAACTTTATAATATTCGCTTACAGGATATCAGGAGAATCCCGAGGAAATGTAACCTTCGCCCCTTTCAAAGAAAACTTTTTAGAGTATTTAAAAGCTTCAAAAGGAATCATCACGCAAGCAGGCCACTCCACTCTGTCAGAATGCTTAGCTCTAAAAAAACCTTCGTTACTCTTTCCAATTCCTAATTTTATTGAGCAGGAATTAAACGCTTACTATGCAAAGAAAAATGAAGTTGCAGTCGTGGAAAACAAAAGAAATTTTACAAAAAAAGAATTATCTTCTTTGATTAAAAAATTTATAGACTCAATTCCGGAGCTAGAAAAAAATCTAAAAAAAATAAACTTAGAAGTAAATGGAGCAGAGCAGGCAGCAGCTATAATAGAAAAAACAATTAAAGAAAAAAAACAATGACAGATATATTATTAATCGGACACGGAGCTAGAGAACATGTAATAGCAGAAACATTAATGAAAAGTAAACACAATCCAAGAATATTTTCATATCTTAAGTCAAGAAATCCTAGAATTATTTCAATCTCAGAAAATTTTCAAATAGGAGATTATGACGACATAGAGTCAATAATTAATTTTGCTTGGAAATACAATCCAGAATTTGCATTTATAGGACCAGAAGATCCATTGGAGAAAGGAGTGGTAGACGCATTAGAATCAATAGGGGTTCCATCAATAGGTCCAAATAAAACTCTCGCACAACTAGAAACAGATAAAGCATTTACGAGAGAATTAATTGAGGAAGTTAATATAGATGGAAATCCAAGATTCAAAATATTTACTGGAAAAAATATAGATGAAGTCAGATACTTTTTAGAATCCATAGAATCTGTTGTTGTAAAACCAAGCGGATTAACAGGAGGTAAAGGAGTGAAAGTTCAAGGAGACCATTTTCAAACAAGAGAAGAGGTATTAGCATATGTTCATGATGTTTTAAAAAAACATCCAAAAGTAGTAATCGAAGAAAAACTTGAAGGAGAGGAATTTAGTCTTATGTGTTTAACCGATGGGAAAGAAGTAATTCCATTTCCGCCAGTCCAAGACCATAAAAGGGCTTATGAAGGAGACCTAGGACCAAATACAGGAGGAATGGGGTCATACAGCGATAAAAATTTCCTTCTTCCTTTTTTAACAAAAAAAGATGTTGAGGAGGGTTTAGATATGACTCAAGAAGTAATAAAAGGATTATGTCAAAAAACTAAAGGATATTACAAAGGGATTGTCTATGCAGGATTAATAGCAACGAGCAAAGGAGTTAAAGTAATTGAATATAATACTAGGTTTGGAGATCCAGAAGCTATGAACGTGTTGCCTATCCTAAAAACAGATTTTGTTGAACTTTGCAGAGCAGTTATTAATCAAGATTTAGAAAAAATTACATTAGATTTTGAGGAAAAAGCTACAGTATGCAAATATCTAGTACCGGAGGGGTATCCAGAAAATCCAAAAGCAAATCAGAAAATAGAGATTGGAAAGATTTCAGAAAATTCTAGATTATATTTTGCTTCAGTAGATCAAAGAAATAATGTTCTCTACACAACTAGTTCAAGATCAATAGCATGCATTGGTATAGCAGAAGATTTATCAGAAGCTGAAAAAATAGCTGAAGAATCTATTCATTCAATTCGAGGAAATCTTTTTTATAGGAAAGATATAGGAACACAGAAGTTAATACAAAAGAGGATAGATCACATGAACTTCCTTAGATCATAATAAATAAATCCCTATCAGCAAGGCAATAGCAGGATAAACAACATAGACTTCAGGAACTTTAAACCTTCCAAAACCGATCCAGTAATGCCACCACACTTTTTTAGGATTAAAATCTCTCAACGGAAATTTTGGATTCACAACGAACCACAAAAAATCTTCGATAACGCTTCCTAGTAGAAATCCAATAACAACCAGCCAGAACAAATGTTTATCAAATCCGAACATCACAAACGGCAGCATCAGAAAAGCAGGAATCATAATTAGCCAGCTCCAGAAGTGATAAGCATCTAAAGGTCTTTTCATGAAGCCGACTTTGAAATTAATTTTCCATCCAACTTGATTGGCAGCCCATCCCCCACTTCCTTCGATATATGCCTCCCAAAAGGCAATCGCAGCAAATATTCCAAGAATGTAAAGCAAAATAATGATATCCGCGGGCATAAATAAAATATATTATTCAACTATAAAAATCTTTAGAATTAAAATTTTTGAGAAAAATAAACAACAAAAGTACAAAAGTTTTCCATGAGGGCTTTCTTCTAAATTTTTAGGAAACAAGACTGTAATCTTATTAATAGGACTAAAAAGTAGTAACAATAGAAAGATTTATAAAACGAAATTTCGTCATAAAAATTATGGCAAATAATCTAATTCCATATAAGAAAATTAGTGTAGATAGAAAAGATAGAGGAGAATCCTACACAATAAAACAAAGGTTTTCTCAAGCAATGCAGGGAGAAAGAATAGAAGGAGTAGAAGTTAGACTTGACTCTGATGAAAACACTGTTTTATATGTCTCACCTGAATATATGAAAAATGATAGAATAGAGCACGTCATCGATCATACAATGAAGGGGCTTGAGCGAGATTTAAGAAGTAAATCTGTAAAAATCATGGTGTCTGGAATTCAGTATGGTGAATATTATAAAAAATTAGAAGAATCATATAAAAAGTCGCAGGAACATCTTGCAGAACTCAGGCAGAAAATAGATGACTTAAGTAACAAATATGCAGTAACAAAGACAGAAAAGGAATCTTTGGAAAGACAAAAAAATGATCTTGAAGCAAGATTAGAAGCCGCAAAGCAGGATTTTGAAGAGAAAATAAGCTCATCTACTTCTCAGCTAAGTTATCAAAAACCTAAAACAGTAGAGGAATTAGAAGCAATAATGAGAGAAAATTATCAGGAGCATATCATAAGACAAGAGCAAGCCATTGCATATATTCTCTATAATACAGCAGATGTGCTTAATAATATCCCTTCTCATCCTCAGCAAGACAAAGTAGAAGAAGCAAGAAAAACGAGACAACAGAAAAGAGAATATGTTCAAAAGCACAGCTTAGCAGCCATTGAAGCACTTCCAGAAGATATCCAGCAGCAATTATCTAACAGATGGAAAGATGCAGACAGTATCTTAGAGGAATACGAAAATTATCTCCAGACCTCTCAACCGAAAAGGGTGCCTATAAGATTAGCAACAACGTTAGAAAATTGTATCTTAGTATTTCCTTGGAGTTTGCAGCCACAACATGAATCTCCAAAAGAATTTTCGAGAAGAATGCAGGAGCATTTTAAAGACAAGGGAGAAATAAAGGAAGAGCGATCTTTAACAACTATCACATTATCATCGCAAACGAATAAAGAATCTCTCAAGCATGAATTAGCAAAAATTTTGGGAGAAGGATACATCACTATTACACCATATTGGATAGAAACCGATTACTTTGGAGGAATCCCGGAAAGAAAGAGGGAAGAAATATCCCTTTTTGAATTTATAAGACAAAGATCGAAGGAAAAAGGATATGAATATGCAAAAAATTTAGCTGCAGCTGCTGGGATGTCGCCTACAGTAATATCACGAATATCAAAAGCAGAAAAAACTGGGACTAAAATCAAATTGGAAAAGTCAACAATAGCTAAATTAGCAACTGCTTTAGGAACTACTCCAGAAGAACTGATGAGCTATCCTATGTAACTAATCTTTTTGTAATTTTTTTCTTTGTCCACTATTTTTTTATTTCTTGGTGAAGCTTCTTTTCTAAAGAAGGTTCAAGGAAAGGTAAATGGAAAACTTCGTTGTCCATAGGAGCGAAGCGATTCAAAATTAAAACTTTAGAAATCAAGCAAAATTCTGCTTAATAAAGGCAACCATGGCTTGATTATCTGCAAGCTTGTAAGCC
>CAYJRS010000013.1:0-17743 GCA_964372845.1 Candidatus Woesearchaeota archaeon
AATCTAAAAAGAATTATAAATCTCTAGGTTTAAAATTAATCATGATAAAGCCAATTATAATTTTATTTTCTTTAATATTGCTAACAAGTTGCTCACAGTTAAGAGAGGTGATAATCAATGAAAATACATTCGATGTAGAAATAGCAGACAATCCAGCAGAAAGGGCGAAGGGCTTGATGTTCAAAAAAGAATTGAAAGAAAATTCAGGTATGTTATTTATTTTTCCAATTTCAGATAAACATTCATTTTGGATGAAAAACACACTTATCCCTTTAGACATTATCTGGATTGATAAAGATCAAGAGATAGTCTACATTCATGAAAATGCTCAGCCATGCAGAGATATCTGCAATTCAATAACTCCAGATAAAGATGCAAAATACGTTCTAGAAATAAATGCTGGTTTAACGAAAGAGTATAATTTTAAAGTTAGAGATAAGGTAGAAATTATTTAACAAATTCAACATTGTCTAAATCTTCAAATTCTTTGTCACCAGTTAAGAATTTAATCCCAAGTTTTTTAGCAATAATGTAACCTATGCAGTCTGTCATTGACAAATTTCTTTTTTTATACTTTAATTTTAGCCTTGAAGCTTCTTCAATGGCGCTTCTATCATAATCAATCGCCAACGGATAATATTCATCCATTATATTATTAGCCTTTTTTTCACCCGTGTCTCTTAAAGCATTATGAAAGAGTTCAAAAATATTTAATTTTGTTAAAATAGCTGGCTTGTTAATGTACTTTTCATAAGATTTATTTCCGCCTATGATTTCGAAAATCGCATAAGTGTCAAAGAAGTATTCTTCAGTCATTGTATAATTCTTTTCTAAGCATGTCCTTCATTTCCTGACCTTTGCCTTTCCATTCAGGAAACAGACCAAAAGATCTTTTTATAGCATCACTTTTTTTCATAGCAATTACATGAACAACATCGTTTTCTTTAAACCCATCTAGTTTACTCTTAGGAATAATCAAGCCAACAGAATTCCCCCATTTCTTAATCTTACTATCAAATTCTAACATAATTATACAAATGTATAACTAATATATAAGCCTTTCTTTTTTCAAAAACTAAAGAAAAATGGTTAAAAAATAAGGTTTCAAATGTATAAATATTTATAAACTCATTAGAAGAATTTATTTCTATGGAAAAATCAGTTTACCTTGGTGGGGCTATTAAAGGCTTATCTTATGGAGAAACAACAGATTGGAGAGAATACGCTAAGCAGGAATTAGCTAAATATGGAATCACAGGAATATCTCCAATGAGAGCAAAGGAATTCTTAAAAGATGAAACAAAAATTGAAGGTTCGTATGAACCCGTAATTGCTTCTCAAAGTGGAATTGTGGCAAGAGACAGATTTGATGTCCAATCTTGCACCATTATGTTAGCAAATTTATTAGGATTGGAAAAAATAACCTTAGGAACAATGGTAGAGTATGGTTGGGCAGATGCATTTAGAAAACCAATTATTACAGTTATTGAAAAAGAAGGAAATCCTCATGACCATCCTTTCATAAGAGATTTATCTGGGTTTAGAGTAGAAACGTTAGATGAAGGATTATATATCGCTAAAGCAATATTGACTTATTAGAATTCTTAAAAAATAAAATAAAAAAAGAAGAACAAACTTTAGTAGTAAGTCTGTCCAGCTTCTTTCTCTTCCTCAGCAAATTCAGGCTCTTCATCGCCCCCATTGCCCCTTAGTTTTGTGAAGGCAATTATCAAGCCTAAGATTACCAATAGAATTGCAAGCACAGCAAATCCTATCTCTAATCCCCTTCTCAAGTCGCCAGTAGTTTTGGCAACTCCAGTCTGCAAGTTAACTTCCTTTACAACCTGCCCATTAGCTTTAACTTTTACAGTGAAGCTCTGCTCACCAGCAGCATTAGGAGTTACTTTCACAAATAGCTCGCCTGTGTCGCCTGCATTTACAGAAACAAAGGCAGGATCAACGCTAGCACTTCCCCAAGTTCCAACTCCAAGCACTTCAGCTGAATATCTCACAGCCTCGTCTCCAAAGTTTGCAATCATTAGTTTATAGCTTGCAGTCTCTCCGACTTTTGCATCCTTCCTAGTTGAATCAACGCTTATCAAAGATTCTCCATTAACAGCCTTTACACCAGCGCCATCAACTCTCAAGACAAAGTCTTCGCTTACAATATCATGTCCACGATTGAATATCAGCTCAACCTTGACATCATAGTCTCCTGATTTTGCATTCTTAGGAATTCTGCCAAATAGGTCAACATCGCCAGACTTTTCTTCCTCATTGTCATTATCTTCAGGAACTAATTCATCAATGTATTCTCTTGCTAAAAATCCAAGCTCAGGAATGCTTACCTTAACCTGCACATCCTCTTCCTTCTTATCCCCCATGTTCTCTACTCTTACAGTTGCAAACAGCATTTCGCCAGCATTCACAAGAGTTCCAGGTCTGAAGATAACATCAACAATTCTTAAGTCATGCCTTTTTTCATCAACTCTCAATACATAACTTTTTCTTGCTTCATTGTCTCCATCAAAGACTTCAACATGCAAGGAATATTTTTCAGCATTTCCGTTTGCGTCAGCATCTAAATCATTAGGTAAAGTAACACTCAAGCTTTTCTTGTATAAGCTGTTAGGCTCAACCTTGAATATCTTTGTTTTTTCAGCAACATCGCCATACTCATAGCCGCCAATCCATGCCTTAACTCTGACATCATCTTTTACAGCACCGCCGTTTAAGCCTCTTACCCATGTCTCAATCTCTAAGCTGTCCCCTCTTTCAACAGTAATAAAGTTTACGTCGCTTTCACTTACTTCTCTGCCATCGACTTCAACTTTGTCAACTACGTAGTCAGGACTAACCCCTGCATAAACATTGCTCAAGCTAAATAATCCTATCAAAAATATCACCATGATACTAAGTGCACTTTTAAATTTCATTTTGACCCCCTAATATGTTGTTATTTTCAAGTTAAACATAGTTTATAAACTTTTTGGTAGTGAATTATCACTGAAAGTGACAACATCATTCAACCAAGAAGCCTATAACCTCCGTTACCTCATCCTTATCACTACTGACAGTAACAATTGCATATATTATTTCGTCATTAATATTCTCAGGAACGACAGCAGTGAAGCTTCTAGTCTCTGATCTCTTCTTTCTGATATCAAACTCATCGCTTCTTTGATAGTAATCAATTTGAGGCATCTGCACAGTTATTTTTACATTATTCTCTTTTACATTGCCTTTATTGTTAGCAATTATATCAATGCTGAATATCTCTCCCCTCTCGACAGTCTGCCAGTTATTAATAATCATGTTTTTAATATTCAAATTATGCCTATTGGTTTTAGCAGCTTTTTTGAAGAACGGCTCTAAATTGTCATTGACAGTGATTACAATTGTTTCAGTATCGCTGCCGCCTTTTAATTGGCCATTGCTATCTAGATCAAATACCCTGAAAGTAACAACATAACTCTTACCACCTTGCACATTTGTTGGAATCCAGTTAAATACATTATTATTAAACACAGCTCCGGCAGGTAATCCACTAGCTTCAAATCTTAATTGGTCATTATCAATATCGCTTCCCTCTAAATTCAACACTAAACTTTCTCCTTCATTAATTGTAAGCTGGTTTCCAATAACGACTCCATTTCTCTTTACTGTCAAAACTGGATTGTTATTCACAATTTGCGCAACAGATTTAACAGTAAACACAGCGCTATCACTTCCGCCAGCTCCACTAGGATCTCTTGCAGTAAACACAAAAGTTTCGCTTCCAACAAAGTTGTTTGGATAAGAAATTCTAGCTATTCTATTAGCATCAATATTAACTGCTAGATTTACAGCGCCAGTAACACTCCAAATAATCTGGTTATCAGCATTATCAGGATCAGCAACAAAACTGTCTAAGTTAATATCATTAAAGTTCTGTCCTGCTGTCACAGTTTGGTCGGGGATATTAGATACAACAGGTGCTTGATTCACTCCAGGAGTAGGTGTTGGAGTAGGTGTTGGAGTAGGTGTTGGAGTAGGTGTTGGAGTAGGTGTTGGACCTGGCTGAGTTACAGTAGGTTGCGTTGGCTGAACAGGAGGTTGCTGGCTTACAACAGTAGGCTGACCTGCTTCTTTCAATATTATTGCACCTCTAAAATCAAATTCATAAGAAGCTTCGCCAATCATTCCATCTTCATCTTTTACTTGTAATTTTAATTTTGGAGTACCAAACTTCATGTCATATTTGTAAACATGCACTGCTGTGCTTTCTCCAATATTTTTCTTAAAGCCAGTGCTTGTCCCATCGCCCCATTCAAAATTGTATTCAAGCTCGTCATTAAAGTTCTGCTTGTCAACAGAATTTAATCCTCTAACAGTAACTTTTATTCCATCCTGAACAGGCTCAACACTCATAACACTAAGTATTACTTCAGGAGGCGTTAGCTGATTAAATAATCCTGGGTAGAATGGAGCTGCACTATCAATAATAAAGATTTTTACTTTCTTTTCAACAGCACTAATCCCGTCGCTAACTCTAAATACTAATTCATACGGTATTTCAGGTTGTCCAACGTTTAAAATAGTCCCTTGGTTTTTTCTTATATTCCAAATAAATTTATTGTTCTCTATTCTTGCACCCTTAGGAAGATTGTCAACATTAACATTTACAGCATCGCCATCAGGATCATTTACATTCACAACATCGAAAGTAATTGTATTTCCTATAAGCCCGGCTCCTGCATATCTGCTCTCCTCAATTCTAATAGCTGAATCAGGAACAACCAAAGCAGGTAATCTATTTACATCGGCTACAACAATTTTGAAATCAAGCTTGTTTTCAGAAAGACTGTCACTTGCAATAATTTTAATTTCAAATTGTTTTTCTTTAGCTGGATGCTGCACAACATTGAAATCAGGCTTGTATAATATTTTATTATTTTCTAACTTCATTCCTTCAGGAATATTTTCTAATCTGAATGTTGTTGCGCCAGGATAAATGTCACTATCGGAATCAACGGCAATTAATTCAAGAACCAAATCAAGGTTTTCAAGAACATTAGCGCTGCTTACTAAGTTCCCATCTTTCTTTACACTTAGCTGAGGTGCTTTATTAGCAGGCTTAACAACTTTTAAGTTAAATTCTTGGAATCCTTCAATCCCTTCGTCATCAATGGCTTTAATTTTAACACTATGATCGCCGCTTTGATTTGCTTCAGGCTTCCATTTTATTATTCCGCTTTTACCGTCGATATTCATCCCTCTAGGATATTTCTCTAAAGAATAAATTGGATAGCCCCCGACAAAGCTATTATCTTTGTTTGTATTCACGTCATAAACATATTCTTTTCCAATTTTATCAAGAACAAATTCAGTTAATGGAGTTGAAGTGAATACTAATGGAGTTACATCTGTAATCCAGAATTTTAAGCCAGAATCAGTAGAGCTCCCACCAAAAAAGTCTTTAACATGCACAGTAAACTCGTAAAATCCACCATCATCAAATCCAGTCTTCCATGAAAGAACGTTTCCATCAGCAGTAAACTTTCCTTTGTTCACTGAATATTCCAGCCCATCTCCATCAAGATCAATTGCATTAACTTTAATTTTTACTGTCTGCCCTTCTCTTACTAATCCAACAGGCTCGATTTTTTCAACTTTCACTATATTCGGATTCCTGTTAACATCTTTTACTGTTAATGGTATAACTTTTATAATTTTATTTACATTATCACTCGCTGTTACTTTGACACTGAACACTCTTTCAATATTAGGATGAATTACAGTTTCAAAGGTAGTTATGCCAGTAAATTTATTATCAGTTCTTGTAAGTCCAAAGTTACTTTCAAGATTCAATATTAATTTTTTCCCATCTTTGTCTCTTGCATCAACATCAAATGTAAATACTTTATTTTCATTTACTACTAGTCTATCTACAACATTTCCATTAGCATCCAAAATTTTTATGCTCAATCCAGTACTTTTACCTATATTTTCAGATAATATGAAGAAATCTTCTAAGCCAATCTTTCCATCATTGTTCAAATCAAACATTTCATTTTCATCTGTTACCTTTTTCCCAAACTGTTCAGTAAATAAGAAAAAGTCATCAAGATCGACAACGCCATCGTAATTAAAGTCTCCTCTTACAATATTATCTGCAGGTGGTTGTGATGGAGTCTCTTGCACAATTATTTTTATTAATTTAGAGTCAGTCAATTTACTATCTGTAACAGTAAACTCGATAATAGTATTAGTATCCGATTTCTTAGGTGTCCATTTAAATACATTATTCTCTAGTTTTGATCCTGCGGGAAGAGCTGCTTCAGATCCATAAGTTAATGTATCATTTTTATCTTCATCTGTTCCTTCTAAAACTAAAACTAATTCTTTTCCTTCGACTACACTAACCTCATAATCTATTACTTTATTGTCTTTCTTAATTACTAATTTAGGTGCGTGGTTAATTATTTCCTGAGTTTTCTCTTTAACAACAAGAGTGAATTCCTTGGATACACTTATCTTAAGATCAGTAACTTGAACAACGATTTTATGGCTACCTACTTTATCAGCTCCCCATGAAATTATTCCGCCAGGATTAATCCTCATTCCTGCTGGACTTTCAATTAAAAAATACGATAAAATATCATTATCTGGGTCATTAGCAACAACTTGGTATCTAAAGAAGTCTCCCAGCATTATTTCTTGATTTTTAATGTCTTGAACAACAGGAGCACTATTTACTTTTGGCTTTTCTTTGACATTCAATCTTAAATGATCATCAAGCACATCACTTTCTTTATCTTTTGCGTATACAATTATTTTATATTGTCCTGGGTTTTTATAAATTTCTTTGCCTATATTATATTCTTTTGATAACCCACCTGTTGATGATGTGCTATCTTCAAATGTATGAACAAGATTATTATTTAAATCTCTTAAGCTTATATCGACAGTCTCTTTTCCAGTATCGCTCCAGATGTCAACCCAGAATGCTACTTTATCACCGTCGTTTATATCTTTAACCCCCCCTCCGTCTTTGAATCCGCTAATTACACTGAGAGATGCATTAGCATTTCCAACTAATAAAAGGAATACAATAGGTAAAAACAACAAGTGCTTATTCATTTTCTTCCTCCTTTAAAGATTCTATAAACAGGAACAGTAACTTGGACTCCGTGTTTCTTTACATAAGTATCATAACTGTATCTTCCAGAAACTCCTTTGTGTTGAACACCAGCATTAATCCCGAATCTCTTTCTCAAATTGCTGTTGCTAATTATTTGATCAGGGTTTCTTCCAATTACCTTTCCGTCTTTATCATAAACTCTCGGAACTGCTTTTCCAGAAAGTTCTATTCTGTCAACTCCGACATCAGCGCCAACAACAACAGAAAATTCTTTATTTATCCTATATCCGAGATCTCCGCCGACAAACCATCCCATCCCGTCTTCATTCCAGTTTCTAGTAACTTCGTGTTTGTTCCCTAAAGCACTAACATTGCTTTGAGAAACACTTTGATGCTCATCTCCTAATTTGCTTACTCCTCCATATATCCCGTAAACAACATCATTGAGATTTAACTGCATTCCTGCTATCCCTCTAACAGGATTATAGCCAACTCCAAGTAAGTAGTCAACAACTGTAGGCTTTGGAATTTTCTTCTTTATTTTTTCCAAATCTTTTTTTTCTCCAACGAAACCCAACCCTCTTCCACTAGGAGCTTTTACAGTTGCAGTATCAGCAGATGCAACAACCAAGGAATCTTGAGCAGCAGCAACCACGACCTCTAAGCCCATTGCCCCTCTATAATCTTCTGCAGTTTTAAGTCTATAATCCCTTTTCCCAGGTACATTGTGGTGAGTAGTTGCTACCTGAGATATAATTTTAGCCTCGCGAATTAAAGACAACACAAGTTTTCCTTTGTCACCATAGACAGAATATTTTGCTTTGATATGGTTTTTTGGACTATTGACAAATGGTTTATACAGGGGACCCTCAACCGTTTCATCGTAAATAGTTAGAAAATTATGCAGCCCTTCTTTAATTCCAGAAAGATCATAAAAATTCAAGACCTCTTGATCAGCCATCGAAGCATTTATATTAAATGGATCTTTTAATACATTATTCCAATCTATGTCTTTGAGCTCTTGTCCCCCTGCGACCTCAAACTCTATCTCTTTTTTATCATCTCTAATCCTATCTAATAGACTTTCAGCTGAATTAATGTTCATTGAAAATCTGCTCATAGCATTTCCAAGGCCAGGATTAGTGATTTGAAAAGACCTTGTTTGTACTTTATCCTGGCTTACGATTAATCTATTGACAAATATATTTCCTGTAACTTCATCCTTTGAGATCCAAAAATCTTCTGTTCCTTCTTGGTTTAAGAATCCATAGAGCTGCCCTCCTTCATCGCCAAACTTGTCAGCTAAAAATGTTCCAAAAGATTCATCGCGTAAATCATAACTGCTATCGTTTACTATTCCCCTTAATCCAATGTCATTGAATGCATTCCCCCTTAGATTTTGCAAAACTTCAATCGCAATATTATACTTCTTTGAAAGATATTGAAAAATAGATTCTGCTGAAACAGTCTCCATATCATCAGCACCACTGTAGCTAGGAGATCCGCAAATTACAACTGCGGCAGTTAGTGGTAATATTTTTCTTGATAATGTTTTTCTCATCTTGTTTGTCCTCCAGTATTAATTAGTCTAGGATGCTTATATTCAAAAAATAAAGAAGTTTCGTCGTCGTAATGCACTCTGACGCCATAAACACCCGCATCTTTTTCTTCGACCCGTATTTTTGTAATTTTCCCTTCCCCTTTCTTTTTTATTATTCCTTCTAATCCTGGATATTTTTCACCGAATGTATCTCTAAAATTAATTCTTCTTGCCAATTCCCTCGAATCGTCAGTATGCACATCACTTTTAAAAGAGTATACTGCAACTGGTCTGTTATTCTGTCTAGTATCCTCATAACTAAGATCTACATCTTGTATGTTATAAACTAAAAATGGTCTAGATATGGCATTAACCAACAATTGTCTTTCTCTTTCAGCTCTTTGAGTTCTCTCTTCTAGATTTCTTGCTATCTGCCGAGCATTATAAACCATAGTATCAGCATTCACCGCCTTTGCTTCTAATCTGCCTGCTATTTGACTAACGCTGTCAAGACTAGTTGTCTTCTTTTCACTTACAATACCCAGACTGTCAGCTGCAGTTTTAGCTTTCCTATAATCCTCTTTTACTGCGCGTAAGGTAGACTCTTTTTTATTTATTGCTTGATAACTTTGTAGAAGTTGCGATTCTAATTCTCTTCCCCTCAGGTCATAAAGGTAGTCCATAACTCCTAAAGATAATATAGGACCAGCTATGGATACTCCGATAATAGTTGCAACCTTCTTCCTTGAAGCATTATCATACCACTCTGTTAATCTTGTGACAGCAGATCTTGCTTTTTCTTTAAGTCCTCTAAAAGGAAGGTCCAAACTCCTCCTAATATCAAGTTTTCTGTTGTGCCCCCTGTCTCCCTCGTTCCTCTCGTTCATTCCCTTATTCATTTTATAATCCTCCCAAAAGCATGGCTAATAATTTTCCGAGCCAATTCCCTATAGCGGTTTGTAGCGCGTTTAGACGAGGCAGAACTCCAAACTAGAGGGATTCCATCATCGTTGCTTTGCTTGACATAATCTGCTTCAGGAATATAAAATCCGGCTGGAATTATTTTATCTGCAGAGAAACCTTCATTTATTAAATCATTCATTATTGTCTTATCTGATCTTCTAGCACTGTAATAATCCCTTAATCTAACAAGATTGGGCAATAAAATTGTTGGAGAGAAATTAAACTGCAACGGCTTTTTTACTATCTTCCCCTCAGAAGCCTTTTGGCCAAACATGGTTTCATAGTAATCTTCAAGCTCTGATAAGGAAGCAAGTGTCCATAACTTTTCAATCTCTTTATCCATTTTATCTGACGATTCAGAAATTCTTTGATGATATGAATTACATTTTTCACGCATTTCTGCCAACGTATTTTTTATATCACTAATTTGGCTTTCTCTCTCGCTCAAATAAGCATCTTTTTTTTCCACGGCTTTTTTAATCTTGCTCCGCAATTTTCTTCCTTCTTTTTTTAAATTCTTAAGGTCATTTTTAATACTTTCAAGTTCTTCTTCAGTTTTTCCTTCTTCTTCAGATTTAGCTCTTCTAGCAACATCTGTTATTTCTTTAAGTTCACGCTTATAATCACTAATTTCTAATTCAAAACCTTCGCATTTTCCAGTGTAACTTGTAACCTGCTCCTCCAGCGAATCTCTTGATTTCTCATATTCTCGCAGTTCTTCCCTTAATCTATCTTCTTCCTTAGAGTGATATCTATCAACTTCAAAAGCAATCTCTTCAACAGTGGAATCAAGTTGAGATGATTTAATAAGATCTAATGCGTCGGTAATAGCTTCAAGATCTACTTTATGGCTGAGAATTTTAATGTCACTAGGGTTCCAAAAGCCTAGAATTTCATATGCGTTTTTTCCTGTACCTAAATCAACAACAGCGAAGTTAACATCTAATTGCTTAAATCCTTCTGACAGTCTTCTATAGGATTCAGGACTGGTCTGCCTATTTAAAAAAATCTTTGATGAGGAGAGATCCGGGACAGCACCAATGAAGAAACCTCTATGTTCAGGAACTTCGTACAAAGCCTCAAAAAGTTTTTTGCCCTCTTCACCTTCTTCAACTGCTTCTAGAAAAAATTCTAGATAAGGTGTATTGCTCATTCCCCTAAGCAGCTTGCTAGTGAAATCTCCAATATGAGGATCTTTTAAATTTGCCTCGATTAGAGCAACGGTCATGCCAATAGGACTAACTTCTTCATAGATAGCAGCAGCAACATTAGTAGCAGTTGTAGTTTTCGCATTTCCCCCCTTATTAGAAGCAACAGCAATTTTTAATCTTTCTGTCTTTGGGGTTTTGTTTTCTTTATCGAAGGATCTAATTGAATTTATTCTAGCTTCAAGCTTACCTTGTTTAAAATCTTTAAATGGCTTTAGTAATCTTGATAACATTCTTTAACCCCTGTTTATTTCTGTTCTAAAAAATACTTTATAAAACTTTCTAAAATTTACTATTATAAAATAACTACATGATAAGCTAGTTTGTCACTTAAGGTAACAACAAAAGCAGAAATTTCAAAAAATATTTTTGAGAAAATAAATTTAGTGTAACTGAAGGTTGATACAATTTGGGGACGGAGGGATTCGCACCCCCGACTAGCGGTGGCTCCCTATTTTTGCTCAAATTTTTTAAAAGCTTGAACTGGAGCCGCTCGGTTTCCTCCTAGCCTACGCCCCCTTATATTAAAATTATCAAAGTTACTATTTAAAATTATCTTTGCAAAGTCTTATAAATTAAAATTCAAGATGTAATGAGCTCATGAAAAATCACTATCAAAATGGGAGGGAAAGGTATCAGATATTAAAAACTGACGCAATATATCAAGTTAAAAATAATTTACGTTTCAAATCATATCTAATTACTAAATCTTATTTAAAAGAAAAAGAAGAAATAATAGAATTGATTAATGCAGACTGCAAACAATCTTTAAAACTTGTATTGAAATTGTTAAAAGAAAGATATAAACATTGTCCTGCAAAAGGACCCCTTGAAGCTATGTTAAAGGAATACTATTAGCTTTTCAATAAAACATAATCCTCTTTCTGTTTTTTAAAAAATATTCCAATCACCAATCCAGAAATCCCGACTATGCTGTGCAGAATGTTATCAACTAAATTAAATGTATCCAAACCTCCAAAATTAGGAAAGATCCATCCGAAGATAGCAACATAAGTAAAGAATGCTCCATTAATAATTGCAAAAGGTCTCCAGAATTTTTCATTGCTCCAGCCAAATACAACAATTAGTATTCCAAAAACAACATGAAATCCCTTATGCATTGTTTCAGCCCGAAAGCCGAATTTCGAATAATCTAAAGCCAATGAAGCAACAACAAGGATGAAAAGTAATCCGATTACTCTGGTGTACCACATTGCTAAATTATCTTTTTTAACTTTCATCATAATTTAACAATGCTAATAAGTTTATATTTTTTGTGATAGAGATTAATAATAATACCATTATAAAATAGTAATATTTAAAAGACAGATTCTTTCAGCACAGCTATGCATAATTTAAGAAAACTCAAAGAACGTGCAATAGAAGAAGGGTTGTCTGAATTAAAGACAACAATGATTGATATTAAATCATGTCATGTCGAAGAAGGAATAATGGAATATAGGAACATTTACTTTATTGAAAAAAGAAGAAAGAGATTTGCAGGATACATTATTTATATTGATCCGATTATGAAGTCTTTGCCAGAATCAGCAGTTAGGTCAGGGATTGTTCATGAAGGGGTTCATATCATTAAAGATGTAGGTTTTACAAGAAAAGATGCATTAGAAGAAGTAAGGCATTATAAAAATTCAAGAGTATACAGAATGAAAGATGAAATCTGCACTGATTTGGAAGTTATTAATAGGGGATTCGGCTACGGCTTACTTGCTTTAGGAAAATTTAGAGAAAAGCATTTTCGCCATAATGGCTTTGGAATTCCAAGTAAGCACATCGAGGAAATCCTCTCAAGATTAATTGATCTTCCAGTTCCTTATACATACAAAGAATATAGGGCTTTTTTCTCACAAAAGAACTAATCAAAAATAAAATTCATTCTTCCTCAAACAAATACATAGGCAAATGCAAATAGCTTTTCTTATATTAGTAACATAGCACCAAAACATTTATATAGTAATTGCTATCAAATACTATACAGTGATTATTATGGAAACAGAGCAATTCAATATAAGGATGCCTAAGGAATTACTGCACGACTTAGATATAATCTCGAATCTCTTGAAAGTAAATAAGTCAGAGTGGATTAAAACCAAGTTAGCTGAGGAAGTTCATGAAGAAAAAAACAAACTTCTAATGGAGTTAAGTACACTTTATGCCAAAGGAATGATTAATAAAAACAAGGTTGAACAATTAGTTGGCAAAGAAATTGCTGATGAGATGGAGTTTATTAAGAAAAAAGCTACTGAATCAGCCAAGAAGGGCATTGAGTATGGAAAAAAGCTCAGAAAAAAATGATTTCATATTTGATACTTCAGCCTTGATAAGTTTAGGAGCTATAGAAATAATTGATGCTGTTCTGATTTCTGATATTAGCAAGGATAGTCGTAACTCCTTCTGTTATTAACGAGCTTGAAGAATTCGCAAAATATGATGATAAATATGGAAGAGCAAGTAAAGAAGTCTTAAAATATAAAGATAAATTTATTGTGAAGAAGGTAGAAATTAAAGAATCAATTAAAAATATCCAAGAAACTGATAATGAGCTTTACAATCTTGCTAAAGAATTATCCTCGACATTGATTACAGATGACATTAAATTTTCACGTCATATAGATGGAAAAATTGACACACAATTCAGCACTTTCTTTCTTACGTTATTAGCTGCCTCTAAATATCTATCAAAGAAAAAGGCATTAGAACATTTAGAAAAGTTGAGGAACATTAGGAATTGGGAGAGTAACATTATTTATTTGAATACACAAAATCAGTTAGAAAATTTAGATTGATAATCCTTACTCACCCTTTCCATCGAAGAAGATACTGGAATAAAATAATAAATCTATTCTTCTCCGAACAAATACATCGGAAGGTAGCTTTTTTTATAAGTGTCATGAAACTCAATTAAGTTAAATCTTTCAATGATGTCCTTGAATTCAATTCTTATTTGCAAAATTGCCTGCCTTATTTTTCCAGCATCAAGCGATTCAATATCAATCTCCATGTCCCAGTCCCCCACAGTTTTATTTACCTGAATAATCTCTTTAGCATTTCTCAAATAGTTCATCAAACTAGTTTCTCTTTCAATTGTCAGATGATGCAGCTTTAAAAAAAGCCTTGAAGCATTTATTCCTAGTTTTTCCCTATCAAGACAATATCTAAATCCCTTAACAATGTTTCTTTTCGTCAAATTATTAAAAATCGATTTCACAGTCTTCACATTCAGCTCAGAATTTTTTGCAATCTTATTCATCTGCGCAGTGGGATAAAAAAGAAGGGTTTTAATTAATTTCATTTCATTTTTGTTAAGCAGCTCTCTTTCCCTATCGCCTCCAATAATCCTCTCATTATATGCCGCTTGAATATTATTACGTGCAAGATAATGTCTAGGATAAAGATGAGTAACAATATTAAGTACAACTTTATAGTCATTCAAGTTAGGCATCAGTGTAGAAATCTTTTTCAGCTCTTTATTAAATTTAGAAGGGTTTGGCGAGGCAAATTCAACAGCAAGATCATATTCTCCAGTAAGCCCATATATGGCCACTACATAAGGGTTTTTCTCCAGCTCATTTAATATATTTTTTTTGTCCTGCTCAGCAACGTAAATCCCTCTTAAATAAGTTCTAAATAAAACCAATCCAAAATAAGAATAGTCAAACACACAATAGGGGTTTTTAATTACCTCCTCATTCTCAAGAACATCAAAGCTGTATTTTAACCTTTGAGAGCTCTTTCTCAAGGCCTTGGAAACCTCCTTTAGCCTCATTCTTGCATTTTCCGACCTTAAATAAAGCGCATCATAATCAACTTTTACCATTCACAATAAAAAATCTTTATTTATTAATAAATTTTGCTGTTTTTTTGGATGAAAGTAAAAAATAAGACTAGGTAAGTTTATATATGAGAAAGGTAAAAAAGAAAATAAAATGTTAGAGCTTACAAACGAACTGGATTGGGCAGCAAATTCTCAAATAGTCTTATCATTGATGTCAGTTTATCCTAAAGCTTATTTTAATATAAGGGGATTTATGAAAAAGGAGTTAGATGTTGGAATGAAAAAGGGAGACTTAGAAGTCTTGTTAGAGAAAGGAGTAAATGAGAAGATTATTGGAGATCAGTTATTAGTGGCAAACAGAGCTAATTCATTATTGAGCGGGATATGGAGCTGGATAGAGGATAAATATTTCTCTTTAGGAAATGGAATGAGCGGAAATAGCAGGCATTCATTAGTATTGATGTGCAGCTATGGAGATGGCAGTCCTTTAAAGGAATTAAGGCTTGGAAGATATGAGGGAAATGATTTTCTAAAAGGCAGTCCTGTGGATTTGATGGGGGATAATTCTGAAGCAAGAAAAACATTAAGGGAGATTAGAAACAGAGAAGGGATAGGGTCTTTAGTTATTAATGGGGCTTACAGCTTTTACCATAGCGTGGTGACTTACCGCTTTTACCATAGTGGGGTGCAGCTGCCTGGTGTTAGTCTGGAAAATAATAATTACGATGATAAAGTAGAGAGGGGAAGCAAAACAGGGGCAATGATAGAATTTTCAAGAAGGCATCCTACTCATAGTAATAATCCTGTATGGTTCTATAGGTTAAATGGAGATAAAAGTATAATCCAAAATGGAGCTGAGTATAAGCTTTGTGCTGATAATTGATAAATAAAATTTATAATTAAGTTAAAAAAAGAAAAAAGGGATGACAATTAATATTCATCATCCCAGCCGTCATCGCCATCATTGTCATCGCTGTCAGAGTCATCGTCATCATCGAAGTCAACTTTGAATTCATCAAATGCCATTTTGTATCCTTCCTTTATTAGGTAGTTTTTCGTTTCAGCATATCTGACTGGTTTTTAACCCTTTCGGTTGCACAGTTCTAAAAAGAATAAAAAGAATAAATTCGCTACTGCCAATTACCCTATCACTCTTCATCGTCTTGCCCTTGATCGTAAGAACCTTCATCCTCGCTATAGCTTTCACTCTCATCTTCAGCTCCGAATTCTTCCTGGCCTTCGTCTCTTTTCCTGCTTCTCTTATCTCTATCCCTTGTTCTGCCCATCCCTCTATCGCTTCCTTTCTCAAGCAGTTTTACTTTCTGAGCTTGTTTTCCTCTGTCAGTATCTACCGCATCAAAGCTAACCTTATCATTTTCTCTTAGCATAGCCCCATTCAAAGCAGAAAAGTGAACAAAATAATCCTGCCCGTCTTCTCCCTTAATAAAGCCATACCCTTTTTTTAGGTTATACCACTTAACAGTTCCTTCCATTTTAATTTTTCCTCCTCACAATACAAGAAAAAGAAAGTTTCTCTGTTTTCAAAGATGCTCTCTCATTCATGTATCTATTTCTGCAAAAATCAATAGAATTAGGGTATTTAAAACTTTTGAAAATTATGGACACCAAAGGTTTCCATCCACCTTCCTGTTCAAATAATTAACTTTATAATCAGTATTGGGTTATGTAGTGTTTATGAATATTCTCAAAGAAATACTTCCCGTCATCTGAACTAAGACTAAGCCTGTTTTGTTTCAATAATTCTCTTCTAATATTTTCAACAAAGCCATCCAATGATTTTTCTATAACAACACATCCAACAGAAAAGATTTTTCGTTTTTTTTCGATGATTTCCACATACTCAGGATTATAGCCGGGATTTGGAAAAATTGGTCTTGCAAGAAAGTGATCACGTCTTTTTTCATGAGTTCTAGACAATGCATCTAAAAATAACTGCCCGACAGGGTTAGCATCTTGATCAAGATGAACCTTCTTAATACCTGCAATATACAGGTTTCCCTGTTTCTCTATCTCATACTCAAATTTTTCATCTAATTTTACGGGTCGTACAATTGTATCCATATAATCTCAAAATAAAATAACAAAGATTATAAGTATTGCTATTTTATTTTTTCTTTTCTTAAACTCCAACGCAGCAGAATTTATGCAGTATCTTTTTCCAGTTGGCTTAGGCCCGTCATCAAATAAGTGCCCCAAATGCCCACCACATTTTCCGCAAACAACCTCCGTTCTTTTCATCAGCAGACTATTATCTTCTTTTAACTTAATTGCACCTTTTTTCACGTCGGAAAAACTAGGCCAGCCAGTTCCAGAATCATACTTTTTTTCAGAAACAAAAAGTTTATTCCCGCAGCCAGCGCAAATATAAACTCCTTTCTCTTTATTTTTCAGCAGCTTCCCGGTAAACGGAATTTCAGTTCCCTTTTCTTTTAATATATGGTATTGCTCCTTTGTTAATTTTTTCATTAGAAAATTAAAGTGTTACTTATTTTTATAATTTACCTAGAATCTTGCAATTTAATTATTAAGTTAAAATAATTTAGTATAAACTTAAAAATTACTACAGAAAGTTTTGACTCGTCTCTCAAATTTCACCTAACTAGGCTTCATATAATCAAAATACTACGTTTTGCTTATATGAACTGTTAGATAAAATATTACTCAAGCGTGAATTTTAACGATACCTTTTTATATTTAAGATACCATAACTATAATATGAACTTCAGACCAAAGATTCTAAAAACAGTAATCTCTATAATCATTATTGTTTTAATCTTTATTTTTCTAAACAATTACTATCAATTTACTATTTGTGATTATCCTTGTATTCCCACTATTCAAATTCTATTAGCTTCAATTATAGTCTCCATTGTAGTTTATACTATATGGAGTTTTGTACAAAAAAAGTAGAAATTCACGCTTTCCGTCATACTCAAAAATTTAATGTCTTCACCCAGAATTTTTCTAAATAGTTCCAACTTAAATTTTTGGTTTTTCTTCAAAAAACTCACCTAACACTAATTATATTCAATAAGGCTCGGCACCAAAAAGATTATATATACTAATTGATTAGATTGTTTATATGAATAAAATAT
>CAYJRS010000014.1:0-15590 GCA_964372845.1 Candidatus Woesearchaeota archaeon
TTTGGAAAAAGGCCTGAAGAGAGAAGCGTTGAGGAATTATTAGATTTCGGGATAATAAATTTGAATAAGCAACAGGGTCCAAGTTCCCATCAAATAAGCGATTATGTAAAGAAAATTCTTAGGGTAAAACGCGCCGGACATTCTGGGACCTTAGATCCGAATGTAACTGGAGTTTTGCCGATTGCATTAAATAGAGGAACAAGGATTTTGAAGCTGCTATTAAAATCTGGAAAAGAGTATGTTTGTTTGATGCATCTGCATAAAGACGCTAATAAGAAAAAGATTGAAAAGATTATGAAAAGATTTGTCGGCAAGATAATACAAAAACCTCCTGTAAGAAGCGCTGTGAAAAGAGTTGAAAGAGAAAGAACAATTTATTATCTTGAAATTTTAGAGATTGATGGGAGGAATGTTTTGTTTAAAGTCGGATGCGAAGCAGGTACTTATATCCGGAAAGTTTGCGACGATATCGGAAAGGGATTAGTAACTGGAGCTCACATGCAGCAGTTGATCAGAACAAAGGTTGCCAGATTTAATGATTCTAATTGGGTAAGTTTGTATGATTTGAAAGATGCTTATGAATTTTACAAAGAAGGAGATGAAAAAGAGATAAGAAAAATTGTTTTGCCTGTTGAGGATGCAGTCGATCACCTACCTAAGATCTGGGTCTTTGATAACTGCATTGATAGTTTATGTCATGGAGCTGATCTAAATCTTCCCGGGATTTCCAAATTAAACGAGGGAATTGAGAAAGATGATTTAGTTGCTGTGATGACTTTGAAAAATGAGCTGATTTGCGTTGGCAAAAGCGAGATGGGTTCTGAAGAGGTTATGAAAAAAAAGAAAGGGAAGGTTGTAACAGAAAAGAAAGTTTTTATGCTGAAGAAGAGTTATTAAATTTATTATATAGGGCAAGATATATTATTGTATATCAACTTTAAAGTAGTTCTAAACTTTTATATAGGTTTGAATTATTGTTTTGGATAACAAACTATTGTAAAAAGGAGGTGTGTTAAGTGGCCAAGAAAGGAAAAGGAATCGGATGGTGGGCATTTGCAGTAGGTTTAGTTCTAGCTGTGATATTTGGTTATTCTGGAAGTCTAGGTTTAATCTGGCTATTGGTATTGCTAGGTTTAGTTGTGGGATTCCTGAATATTAGTGAGAAGGAAGCAGTTACTTTTCTAGTTGCATCTATTGCATTGATATCAGCTGGATCTGCTGCTAATTTGACAATTTTATGGGGTCCGCTTGGAGGGATATTGGGCAGCGTTGTAGCATTTGTGGCACCTGCAGCTATCGTAGTGGCAATAAAGGCAATTTATGAAACAGCTAAATAATAGCTGTTTTTTATATTTTTATATATTTTGTAGCGATAGATTTAAAAATTATTTAATCATTTATAGTTAATATGGAAAGAAATAAGAAATTATTTGATAATAAGGAATTATATGAAGAGTTCCTGGAAGTAAGAAATCTTGTTAGAAAAGCAGGCTTAATGAAGAGAGATTAGTAAGGTTTTCTTATCTTTAGTTTTTTATGCTTTCCAAGCCAACTTGTTAATTGGGAATTTTCTAGCAAGAATTTATCTGTGGTTATAAAGTTTTGGTAACCAATATTAATGGCTTCACATATATGTAAGGCATCGTCTTCTGTTATTTTGTAATCTACATTTCTAATTTCCTCTAAACTTTTGTCATTGACATTTCTGAATCTGTAAACTCTTAATTTCCCTCCTTCTCTTAATCTGGAAATTATTTTAATTATATTTTGAGACATTTTGATTCTTATCCCCTCATCTTGTATTTTTGTAATAATCATCGCTTTAATTTCCCCTAATACTGGTACTGTAATTACTCCTATATTTCTCTGTACATTTTTACTTTTGTATCCAATTAGATTCAAATAATTGGAATAGTCTTCTACTTCTTTTTGATAAGGATCTATCCAAACACATGAATCAATGAAGTCAATTTGAATTCCTTGCATTGAGGTTTGAGGCTATTATAGATATAAGAAGATTTATGTTTCATAAAGAATAAATTATTTTTTATAGCTATAACCAAAAATATCTTGCTTCCATATCCTTATTATCGGATTTAAAATGTTTTTTAAGTGCATTATAAACCTCTTTGTAAGGCTTATCAAGATGAAGATTCATAAATACATCTAAAAAGAGAACATTCCGACTTGATTTATTTTTAATATCTATCACCATTATCCCGCTATCTCTTTTAGTAACTTTAATTACATTATTGACTGAGTACTTTTGTAAAAACGGTTCAAATACTTCATACAAAACTTCTTCCAAATTAGTAGGTAATGGATGAAGGTGGTCATCTCTTATCCCTTCGTATAAAAAGATAGTTGAATTAACAAATGCATCATTTAAAATGTAATTCCTTCCCTGTATACCTAATCTATAGGGTGTTAATAATGCATCTTCTATTGTTTTTTCTGCCTTTTTTTCTTGAGCTTGTTGTGACTGCATAGTTTTTCATATAGTAGGGGATTATTTAAATATTTATTTCTTGGAAAAGATATCTCAAATTAGATATAATCAGAAATTTTATGCTTTAACTCTTCATGCATTAGCCAGAGAACTAAAATAATTGCATCTATTCCTGCAAAGAAAGTTCCCTGGAAAGTTTCTAAGGGGATAAGATTAAAACCGAAGAGAATATTTGGAAGAATCTGAATTGGTCCTGAGAAGATTGCATCTAGTAATATATGAACAATGATTCCAAAGCTGATTGCTAGAAAGACATAATTCAATTTTAGCTTCTGTTTTTTTAAGAACTTTGATTTAGAATTCTTTGTTAATAAAAAAAGTAAAAATAAAATCAATGGAAAAAATAAAGTGTGGGTAAGTGACCTATGAAGGTTTGAGATTGGATAATAGAAAAACATATTTAGAATCCACCCAATTAAGATATCAACATCTGGGAGCAACCCGGCTAGGCCTGCAATCAGAACATAGCGGATGTTGAATTTCTTTTTTGAAAAATAATCACGGTAAATGTCAGCTAGAACTAAAGGGATAATAATATGAGTAACTGCTTGGGGCATAAGATTATTAAAGATAGATTAGTTATAAAGATTTTGATTCATGCTCTGCTAAAGTAAAAATAAGAATTACTTCCTTTATTGTCAACATTCTCAAGGTATAGCCAACCTCTTCCGCAACTCTTTTCTCTGACCATGTTTCCTCTTTCTCAGCAATATATCTGACAAACTCGCGCAGATGCCCCCCTTCTCTCTTCTTAAATGTAGAGAAATTTTCTAAGAGTTCAAGACAATAAGATCTTGCCTCTTTTCTCTTATCTTTATCATCTTCAAATGTCATTTCTCACCATCTTACATAAAACAAGGACAAGAGTAGAAGCAGATACAGATTGCCTTCGATAAGGATATAAAACTTACTCTACCCAAAATTATAACTAAATAGCTACAAAAATATGAATTTTGAAATAACAAAACTTAAAAAATATGTACATTGAGATAACCATAAAATTTATAAATATGTACATTCTGATGTATTTATTATAGAAAATGAAACGGTCAATTTTAGAAGAGTTTAATCACTGGTGGGGAAATGGAATGGTTGATACTGATTTAGCTTTGCCTTTTAAAAGAGACCAATACTATGAGATTGAAGAGTGCCTTGACAAGAGGTTTATAGCCGCTATAGTAGGACTGAGGAGGGTTGGAAAGACAACTATAATGTATCAGCTCATCCAAAAGCTGATTAATAGAAACATTAGCGATGAAAATATCCTATTCTTCTCTTTTGATGAGGCTTCAGTGAGGTTGAGCGAGGTTATAGAAACTTATAAGGATATACAAGAAAAAGATTTTAGGAAAGATAAAATTTATGTCTTTTTAGATGAAATACAGAAATGTAGCAACTGGGAGAATGATATTAAAAAGTATTATGATCTTTATCCTAAGCTTAAGTTTGTAATAAGTGGCTCTGAGTCATTGTTTATTAAGAAAAAAACAAAAGAAACGCTGGCAGGAAGGATCTTTGAATTTGCTTTAAACTCCTTTACATTTAATGAATATATTAGATTCAATGGCTTAAAAAAAGAGGAATTTAAGTATGAAACTAGAATCAGGCCTTTTTTACTAAGATATATAGAGAAAGGCGGATTTCCTGAAACTTTTTCCTTCAAAAGCGAGAAGGATTTTAAAGAATATATGAGATCCTTGGTGGTTGATAAGATAGTATATAAAGATATACCTAAACTTTTCAGAATAGAAGACCCTGACTTTCTGAGGATCCTTCTTGAGCTGATTGCTATGAATCCCGGAATGTATGTTGACTATCAATCCATAAGCAAACAGTTTGATAAAGATAGAAGGGTAGTAAGGGACTATATTTTCTATCTTAGAGAAAGCTTTTTAATAAGGCTTCTTGGAAATTATAGAAAGGGTAGTACAGCATTGAGGAAGAAAAAACGAGCATATCCCGCAGACAATGCATTAACACATTTATATAAATCAAAGATAGACGAGGGTTTTTTGGGGAGGATGGTTGAAACCGCTGTTGTGAATAAGCTTAGAGCTACTTCTTTCTGGAAAAACGGAAACGAAGTAGATATTATCCATAATAATACTCCTATAGAGGTAAAATATCAAGAAAAAATTAGAAGCGAGGATTTTAAACCGTTGAAAGAGTTTATGAAGAAATTTAAGGTTAAAAGAGGGATTATAATTACAAAGAATGAGGGGGGGAAAATTGAGTTTGACGAAGGAAGTGTAGAACTCATTCCTTTATGGAGATGGCTGCTATTAGAGGATTAAAAGATATTAAGGCTTATGATGATTGAAAGTGAGAAAAGGCATTGGGCTGACTTAATTGCCGAGCAAATAATAAATGAAAGAGGAAAGAAAAGCAGATATGTTTGCGCTGCCGGAATAACCCCTTCTGGAACTATCCATATTGGAAACTTTCGAGAGATAATAACTGTTGATTTAGTAACAAGGGCATTAAAAGACAAAAAAAAGAATGTTCGTTTTATTTACTCCTGGGATGATTATGACAGATTCAGGAAGGTTCCTAAGAATATGCCAAAACAAGATTTGCTGAAAAAATATTTAGGAATGCCTATTGTAGATACACCTGATGTTTTTGGGTGCCATAAAAGCTATGCTGAGCACTTTGAAAAAGAATTGGAAGAAAGCTTGCCGGATACTGGAATAAAACCTGAATTCATTTATCAGCACAAGATGTATAGGGCTTGCAAGTATGCTGAAGAGATAAAATATATTTTAAATAAAAGAGCTGAAATCAAAAAAGTTTTAGACAAATATAGGAAAGAGCCTTTATCAGAGGATTGGTTTCCAATTGGAATTTATTGCGAGAAATGCAAAACAGATAATACAAGGGTTGTTGATTATGATGGAAACTATAATGTGAAATATGAATGCGAATGCAGCTATAGCAATGAAGTTGACTTTAGGAAGAAGGGAATTGTAAAACTTTCTTGGAGACTGGATTGGCCCATGCGACAACACATGGAAAAAGTTGACTTTGAGCCTGCTGGAAAGGAGCATTATCAGCAGCCTGGTGGAAGCAGGATTACTGCCAATGAAACATATTCTGTTTTGTATAAAGACATGAAACACCCAATTGATTTGAAATATGATTTCGTGATCATCAAGGGGATTGGAGGAAAGATGTCCAGTTCTCTCGGCAATGTTATTACTCTAAAAGACTGCTTGGAGGTTTATGAGCCGGAAATTGTTAGGTTTTTATTTGCTGGAACAAGGCCTAATACTGAATTTGCAATAAGTTTCGATCTTGATGTGATTAAAATTTATGAGGACTTTGACAGGCTAGAAGAAAGATATTACACTAAAAAAGCTGGTGAGAGAGATAAGAGGATATATGAATTAAGCTCGGTTAATTTGAAAAAGACTAAACCGAAAAGAATCGGGTTTAGGCACTTGACAATGCTTGTTCAGATCTATAATGACTTAAAGAAGATTAGCAAGAATAAAGATATTCAGAAAAGGGTGATGTGCGCTAAGAACTGGATTGAAAAGTATGCTCCTGATGAATTTAAGTTTAAACTGCATGAAAAAGTTCCTCAAGAGACAATGAAGGAGTTAAATGATAAGCAGAAAGAATCTTTAAAATCACTCGCTATTAAATTAGGAAAGAAAAAATACGATGAGGAAAGTTTATTTAATGAGTTTTATGAAATCTGCAAAACAACTGAAATTAGCAATGTGGATTTTTTCAGAGGAGCTTATCTTGCTTTGATTGGAAAAGAAAAAGGCCCTAGACTGGCAGGCTTTATTTTAGCCATTGGAAAAGATAAAGTTCTAAAGCTGTTGAAGGAGATAAAATGAGTGATGCTTTATTGGTAATTTTAATATTAACTGGAATTGGCGCTTTGTGGTTTGTATTGTTTGGGCAGAAAAAATATAATGAATATATGAAACGATAATCTTATAACCTTTTCAATATGAAGTGGATTATATAGTGAGATGGCGCTAACTAATACTATAGATCAGGAACAAAAAGATACAGATATTGAAATAGTAACTTCTTTAGAAGATTGTGTTCTAAAAGAAGATGGTCTCGTAGTAGAGATATTTGGTATGCCAAAATCAGGTAAAACCTGGCATATAAAGAGAGTTATTAACACACTTAAAAATGATCCTGAATTTATGGAGTTAAGACCGAATTTTACTTATAGGTGTTATAAAGACGATATTAAAAACCGCAGGAGCAAGAAGAACAGATATAGTTTTCATAGGTGCAAGGTGCTAGATCATGAAGAAAACCTTAGGGAAGTTAAAAACCTTGATAGAAAGCATTCTGGAATTCACCTTTATGAATTAGACTTAGTTCTCGCTGATAGGGCATCTATTGACGATAATCACTTTGCATATGGGCTTTATGAAGAACGAGAAATTGATTTAGGACAAAGAGAGAAAGTACTTGAGATCTCACAAGAAGCAGAAGGTCTTATAGATGCAGGGGTTTTATTTTATGTTACTCCAGAAGAGGCCTTGAGAAGAGAGCATGAAACTATAAAAGAAATAGCTGAATACGAAAGAAGATGGGGGAAAGTTATGAACCCTGATACATTAGAAAGGCTTTCTAGAATTTATGATCTAACTAGAAAGAGAGAAGCTTATAAGACAGTTAATAAAAGAGGAGAACCTACTGAAGTAGATATTACAACAAGGCATGTTAAGTCTATCGATACTACTATGCCAGATAGCAAAGAGGTAAATCAAGGAGAACTTTATAAATTCTTTTTCGAGCTTTTTGTTCCCACAAGTGATGAATATAGATTAAATGGAAACGGTTAGATTAAAGAGGAAAGAGTGAACGTACGCATAAACAATTAAATACTACTTCTTATTTTTTATTTTCATGTCGAAGAAAAAAGGGAGCCGGCTCGAGCGCGAGCTAATATCGAAATTTTTTGACACGGGAAAATTTATCCCTCTTCGCGCTGCAGGGTCCGGAAGCACTCCTCTGCCGTGCCCTGATTTGCTTGTTGGTGGGAATGGGAGGGTGCTTGCTATCGAATGCAAAGGGGGAAAAAGTGCAAGATACATAGATAAAAAACAAATCTCTGAATTGAAAGAATTTGCTGAGAAATTTGGCGCTGAGCCTTGGGTTGGAGCAAGATTTAACAATACTGAATGGCTGTTCTTAAAAATTGAAAATCTGAAGGAGAGCAAAACAGGGAATAATTTCGTTGTCGACATCAAATTTGCTAAAGAAAAAGGAATAAAGTTTGAAGAATTGATTGAAAATTAGACTGGATACTCTCTTTTATAACCAAGCATACTATTCAATGCCTCTCTTGTGATTGGTCCTGATGCTGCTACGGTCTTTAAAAATATACCTCCTCTTGGGATTACATATGTTAAATTTCTGTCCCATGCCCCCCACTTTGGATTGAAATCCCTATCAATTACCCTTAAATATCTTCTGAGTTGTTCTTGCTGATCTGGGCTTGAAAGATCAAATATTCTTGTATCTACCCTTTTTTCAGATTGAATTACCTTAAGCTCAATTGTACTCATATTTTTTTGAGAGGATTATTTGTTTATATATTTATAGATAATTTAAAATAAACATTCCTTAGATATAGTATAAATATGTTTGATGAATTAGAAGAAGTTAAAGAAAGGAAGCTGAAGAAGTTTTTTATTATCACCATTGTCGCATTTATTTTGATAATATTTTTAATTTATATTTTTGTCAATTCTATTGGAAGCGATATTTTGGCTGGGCTGATTTCCAGTTCTGAAACAAGAGAGAATGAATTAGACTTTAGTTTTGATGGCAAATTTATTTTTATGAACCAAAGTTTAGAAAGGTTAAAAGAGACTTATCTTAGTAATGAGGAGGTAGAATTTAAGGCTTGTTTAAAGGGGAATAAAGAAAACAATGTTTATCTTATTGATGATCTATACATACCAAAAATATACTCTCAAGAATTTAATCAAGTTGTTGCTGAGCCTTGCTCTAGCGATAGTTTAGTTAGCCTGCATAGCCATCCTTTTAGGCACTGTTTACCAAGCCAGCAAGATTTCAGAAGCTTTAAACAATTCAAAGAAAGAAATGAAGACGGTTTAATGATTATTATGTGTGAAAAGAATAGGTTTAGCGTGTATGAGTAGATTTTAAATAATAAAAGCCTTTTTCTTTTTATGCTAAAACTCTTTTTTATGATTTTTATTTTTAGTATTTTTATTTATCCTGTTTTTGCTGAAATTAGAATTAATGAGATCATGGCAGATCCTTCCTGCAGCGAGAGTTATTGCGAATATGTTGAATTATACAATAATGGTGTTGCTTCTGTTAATGTAACTGGTTGGAAGATAAGCGACAATAATGAAGAAGACTCTCTTGAGGGAAATTCAAATGACATTATCATTGCTGGAAATAGTTTTGCAATTATTGTTGACTCCGATTCTAGAGTATATAATAATTTCAATGTCGGCAATGTTACTTGGGTTTATACTGATGACAGTGCAATTGGGAACGGGCTGAGTAATTCCGGAGAAACTTTGACTTTGAAAGATGAAAATAATAACACTGTGGATTCAATTAGCTATCCTAGCTCCACCGATGGAAAAAGTTACAGCTTGATTAACGGCTCTTGGCAGGAAACTGAAGCAAGCCCTGGAAAAGACAACATTGAAAATATCAGCTTTTCTCCTGATTATTCTTTTATTAGCATTTCTGAATTTTTGCCTGATCCTGAAGGCGATGATAACGATGCAATGCCTAAGGGTGAATGGGTTGAGGTGTATAATTCTGGAAATGTTGATCTGGACTTATTGGGATTTAGCTTTTATGACAATTCTGGAAGCGATGCTGATGTTGTAATAACAAACACAACTACGAGCTCTGGCACTGTGATAAAGAGCAAAAATTATTTGATCATTTATATGAATGGAGTTTCTGGATTTTTGAATAATAATGGGTATGATAAAATAAAACTGTATGACCTGCAAAATAATTTGATAGATGAAGTTAGCTATGAAGGCAGTGATGAAGGCGTTAGCTGGAGCCTTTCAGAAGGTAAATGGCAGAAAACTGCTCCTAGTGCTGGCTCAGGAAATATGGATAATAAAACTTCTTTGAAATCTGAGCTGAGAATAGAAAATATTTACGATCTTGGCGACGGCAAAGCTGAGTGGGGTGATATAGTAAGAGCTGAATTATTTGTGTATAAAGGAAACACTGAAAAATATACTGTGTGGATTTGGATTGAAGACTCTGAAGGAAACAGGGTAACAAAGAAAAGCAAATTCTCTGTTTATGATAAGTTTCAAAATTATACATTCACTTACCCTATTGGGATTCCTGATAATTGCGATGATGATTTTGCCGACGGAAATGGAAAGATACTTGTTGAGGGCTTGGATGCAAAAGATGAAGAAATCCTGGAGATTAGGGAAAAGCCATTATGCAAGGAAGAAAAGGTTAAAGCTGCTAGAGTCAAAGCTTTTGAATATGAACTGGTTGATTTTTCTGAAATCGTTGAAGATTATAATGAGCTAAATGCCAAGGTAAAACTGAAAAGCAACAAAGAAGATGCAAGCGTTGATGTTTCGAGCTATGTTTTTAGCGGAAATAAAAAATACAGCAATGAGGACAGTAAAAAGGTTGAGCTGAAACAAGGAGAGGAAAAAATTGTGGATCTAAAAATGAAAGTTGAGAAAGCGAGTGAGGCTGCATCTCCAAGATTGAAAGTTAAAATATTAAAAGAAGGGGTGAAGAATCCTTATGATCTAACAAAGGAATTAAAAATTGAAAAAAAGAAAAGCGAAAGCGTTAAAAAAGGTTTTCAAGATGTAACTGGCAATGTTGTGTATGAAGGGAAATCAACTGAGGCAGGAAGGACTGGAATATTTTTCTTTTCAGGATTGATGGCGATGCTTGGATTATATGGGTTTTTTAGGGGATGGAAAATATGGAGATGAAAGTAAGAATAATTATTGAAATATTAGGCAGCCCAGTTGAGCATGTTGAGAAAGTAATGAAGGATGTTATAAGTGAACTTGAAAAAATAGATATCCGTATTTTAAAAAAAGATGTTAGTGATCCTAAGAAGGTTGAAAAATTTTACAGCAGCTTTGCAGAGATTGAGTTTAAATGCAGCGGCTTGGAAAAACTGCTTGATATCTGTTTTGACTTCATGCCAAGTGTTGTCGAGATTATTGAGCCAGAAGAGTTTAGATTTGATCCGAAGATTCTTGAGGATTTTTTGAATGACTTACTTGCCAGACTGCACAAACATAGCATGGTAATTAGAAACTTGCATGCAGAGAATACCTTGATGAAAAAAGAGCTTAAGAGAGATTAGTTTAAAGAAATAAAAAGAAGTTAATAAACCCTTATGCGATGAGCTCTTCAATTTCTCTTATTTTCTTAGGGTTCAAACTGACCTCTAATCCATAATGTGTTGGTTTTGATAAGAGGATTTGCTCTTTTAGAAGTTCTTCTATGACCTTTCTTACTTCTTTTGAAACTCTTAATTCGTTTGATAGCCCTTTAGGAAGATTGTTGATGCTGGTGTGTTTATGAAGCCACATTCGTTTTCTGTACAATTTTCTTACTATGAACTTTTTTATTATTAATTTCTCTTCCATAATAACTTCTAAAAAGGAACTCTCATATTTATAACTTTCTTTTTAATAAGCATGGTTCTTAAAATAGAAATGTTTAAATATGTGGATATTGTATTTATCCCTATGGAAGAAAAAAGTGTATTCGTTGAATATTTCGGAGATTACCCTTTGGTGAGAGTATTGGATTTTTTGATAGAAAGTAGAGACATGGATTATAGCATGACAGAAATTGCTAAAAATTCCGGCATCAGCTGGACCTCTTTTTCAGATATATGGTCAAGGCTTGTAGAAAAAGAGATTGTTGTGTTTACTAGGAAAATAGGTAATGCTAAATTGTTTAGATTAAATGTTAAGAATCTCTGGGTGAAGGAATTAATAAGAATGGATAATGTGATTACGAAACTAGAGACTGAAAAGTTTCTTGCTCAGAAAATTGCTGTTTAATCGCCTAGTGTGGAAATTGATCGTTACCGATAAAGTTGGAATTTTTGAGAGTTTTAATGTGTTTTGTAAAGCTAACCTAAGACAAAAAAGAAAAACTAAGAAAGTTAATAAACCTTATTTTTCGGCGCGTGCCTGCGGTGCAACTTGTCCCCCGAAAGCACAACCGTAGCTGTAGCAGCCACGATAGCAGCCACCGACGACAAGCCTCCCGTAGAGATTCCGGCCGGAATACAAGGCGGAAACTCTTGTTAAAGGATGGTCAATGGAATTTAAAAAGCTGAATAAGTAAGGATTGTGTTTGTGCTTGTCAGCTATTTCTGCCAATTTTTCAGCCCCTTCCTCTCCTGCCAGAGCAATAATATAAGGGTTTTTTGCTAATTCTAATGATGTCATCTCTCCTGTTTGATAGCCAAATGGAACGAATCTTACACTTGAATCATCTGCCTCTAATCTTTTTACTAAATTAGATTCTTCCATAAAAGGCATTCCGTCTCTTGTTTCTGGATTATCCTGGATATAAGCTCCCTTATTTGGAAGGTATAAGTTTCCTGTAAAAGCCCAGAAATACCTGTCTTTCATTATTTGTTTGATTTCTTCACTGTATTCATCATCTGAATTGAAAGCTGAATGAACTAGGGAAGCTGTTTCTGCCATTGTTGCTGGCTTTAGGTTGTCTTGTTCTATAGCCTCCTTTACATTGGCATAAGTATCAGGACCGTATGCTGGATGCAAGAAGGTTAAGTCTTTATTTTGATGAGTAGCAACTAGTTGAGTTCTACCTTCTTTTACTTTTAATTGGTTTTGTGTTTTCATTTGTTTACCTTGTATTTTTGATAGTAAAAATAAGAAGATAATGGTTTATAAAAGTTTCGATTAAGTTACTATAATCAAATAGTTACATTATCACGAATTTTGACAGATACGAGCGAAGATGATCCAGAATTTAACTAGAAACTAATAACCTTTTGTATCTCTATCTTATAATCTCTAGCCTTCTTTCCTACTTCAGAACTTTTGGAAGATTTAAGAGCTTCTCCCTAATAGCATGTATCTCCATTAATGACCTTGATTTAATTTTCATTTTTGGCACCAGTTATATCTCTTCCGGAGTGTGTATATATATCAGTACATATATTTCGATATGTGAAAGACTATTTTATCAAATCCTTAAATTCTTCAGATGCCTTCTTAAGGCTTTCATGAAACTCTTTCTTTGTCATTTTAGACATTTCTTCTCTTATCTTATGAAGCTCTTTCATTACTTTTGGCTCTTTCATTCTGATGCCTCCTCAGGAGTATTAATCAAAATCTCCCTATAGTTTAATTCTTTATTAATCTTATTTACCCCGATTATTGTTTTAAGTTTTACTATATGCCTCATGTTCCAGCTAACAATTACATCTATATCATTAACAACGGCTATTGCTATATGCAGCGCATCATTTTTATATCTTTCTGGAATTATTCTTGCTTGAATGTATTTCTTAGCCAATTGTTCTGATTCGTCATCTACTTTTAGCTCTTTGAACTTTAACTTTGATATTACTTCCTGCATTTTTTCTTTTTTCTCTTTCGGTGATTTTGCAATTTCATCTAGTACCAAATCTGATAAAAATAATTCGTATTTTTTAATGTCATTTTTGAAAAATTTCTTAGTAATCTCTTGTTTTTCTGGTGCATCTTCTGCAAATAAAAAATTTGGAACGGATGTTTCTAAGTATAATTTCATATTTGTAGAGCAAGAAAACCTTGTTTAAATAATTAACTAAAAAAGAGAAGAAGTTTAAATCTGAAATGTTTTAGTCCTAGCTTTTCAATAATTTTTCCAGCTCTTCAATAGACTTATCAAGCTCCTTGTCTAAAAATTTTTTGACTGGATGCTGCTTCTCTGCCTGCCTCATCCTTGGCTGATAATGCTGCGGGGTTTTCAGTTCTTGCTGGATCTTCATCCTTGGCTTGTATTCTGGAGATGGCTTTTTCTTGAATTTAATAAGACCTTTTTTATATGCTAGATAAGATCCGCCGACTAAAGCAATTAAAGCTGCTATTACCATTAGAAACAAAAATAATATGCTTGTTTTTTCTTCACCTTCTGCTTTTGCCTTTTCCTCGTCAAAACCGCCTCTTCCAGTGTCTGTAATTTCTGTACCGATTTCATCTTCAAAAGATTCTTTATCTTCAGGGCAGTTATCTCCTGGAAGGTCTATGCATCTTCCTAGCTGATCTAGTTGGCCTTCGCAAATCTCTTCTGTAACACAATAAGTGCCTGTCTGGGATGGCGATGGTGTTTTTGGTTTTGGGCCTTCGCATGTTTCATCTTCTATGATAATAGATTTTTTACAGTTTGCTGGGCATATGCATCCATCTTTGTCTAAACATGGCTCATCACAATCTTCCAATTCTGTTCTCGCTGCTGGTTTTGTGATATTGCTTTGTTGCTGCGTTGCAGTTGTTGGTTGCGCCAGTGCATAAACCGCTGCTGCTGATGATTTTAAGCTGCATAAATTCAGCGGCTTTGGCCAGCATCCTTCTGAAGCTTTTTGATCTTGAAGCCATGTAAGCGCTTTCTTTGCCTGCTGTGAATCTAGAGGTATTAACGAGTAAATCAAGCTTGTTGTTGCAACATCTACTGGCTGCCAGAAACCTGATTGAGATTGAGATGACTGCAAAGCCGATAGATATTCCTGCTTTTTTGTTATGCTAAATAAAACTGCATTCTCCAAAGGCGCTAAAGTTTGAGTTTGCTGCTCTAACCATGCGGGATCTGGATTTTTTCCTTGTTTGCTTAGTGCTAAAATGACAAAAGATGTCGTGTCTTGATTGCAAGTTGACCTGTATGTTGAGCCCCAGCATGGAATGCCCAGCTGCACTCTCACTGACTTTTGATTTTGTATTTCCTCCTTGATAAAATAATTAACAACATTAGTGATTGTTTTTTTCTTTATGAGCGAGATCGAATCCACTGAGGAATTTAAAGATGAGCAGTCTATTATTAAATCATTTGTATTTTGCGTTACTAAATCTTTAACTGACTGCCACGGTGTGTAGCCTGATGAAACCTGAATTGTTTTTTCTCTTTGTATTTCTGTATTGTTAACAATGCAGCTTCCTGAAGTTTGTGCTATTATCTGCACCAGCCAATCATCTGCATCTGTGTCTGGAGCGAATATTGTTCTTGAATTTATCAGCCAATTTGTTGCTGAATCTAGAGTCGTTGATGTGTCTTTTATTTCTTTTAATGCCCATACAGCCAATGCTACGTCTTTATTATTGCAGTTGTTTGCTACTGTGCATGAATCTAGATAATTTTTTAATTTTGCAGTTGCCTGCTGCAGTGAAGTTGTAGATCCTAATTGTTTGTTTATTGCCAGCAATGCCAGGGCAGATTCTTCTATTGTCCTGTCTCTTTTATTATATTCCTGAATTATCCAGTCTGTTTCTATTGATGCATAGATTAGACTTGAAAAAATTACAAACAAAAAGATAACCAATGCTATTTTTTTAATCTTCACCACCTTTTTAACTGTTTTATGGAAAGTGATTTATATATGTTTCTAAACAAAAACATGAATGAGGATTGAGAATTTAGAGTTCTTGGCCAAAGGAAAAAGAAGCAAGGTTTATGCTGGTTTTCTGAAAAAGAAGAAAGTTGCTGTGAAAATTAGTAATCGAGCTAAGATTGAAGGCAACTGGCTGAGGCTGCTGAATAAAAAAGGAATTGGTTCTAGGTTAATTAAGGTAGAGAAAGATAAACTAATTTATGAATTCGTTGATGGAAAAAGGATTGGAGATTGCTTGAAAAATAAAGATGCAAAAATAATAATTAAAAAAGTTTTGAAACAGTGCAGAATTTTAGACAAACTTAAAATAAATAAAAAAGAGCTTGTTAATCCTTACAAACATATTTTAATAAATAAAAATAAAGTTATAATGATTGATTTTGAGAGATGTCATAAGGTAAAAAAAGGAAAGAATGTTACGCAGTTTTGCGAATATTTGATGAGGAATAAAATTGTTAAAAGGAAAAGATT
>CAYJRS010000014.1:15690-16951 GCA_964372845.1 Candidatus Woesearchaeota archaeon
AATAATGCTCTTTTCCTTCCATCCTCTTTGACACCTTGCAATAACTTCTGTATACATTCCGGGAAAAACTCATCTGAAATTGAAGTTTTTAATTCGTCATAGTGTTTTGTTTTTGGAGCATCTGAAATAATTTCCGGTCTTTTCCTTACTGCGTCGAGCGCCTGCATTACTAATTGAGTTGCTTCTCTTTCCTTTACTTTTGGAAGAAAATTTCTAATTGATTTTATATTCTCTATTCTTGCTTTTTTTAGATCAAAATTTTTTAATTCCTCAACTGAGATTGGGATGCTTGCTAAACCTCGCTTCTCGTTTATAGAATATGGGCTTCGATATAAATGCCTGCTTGAAATTAAAATTGCGTCTATCCCTATTATCGAAAATGGATTAAATTTATTTTTTTCCATTAAATCTTCCTGTTTTTTCCCTGTTGCTTTTGCTATTTCTTGTAATGTGCTGATATCAAGAAGCTTTTCTGATAACCTTTGTTTTATCATCTCTTTTAAATAAGACGCGATTGCTCTTGGAGCCTCTGGAAAGAGCTTCATTATCGGTACGTTATTAACCTGCTCTGGAAGAGATTGACAAGGAATGCCTAGGTGAAAACCTGTATTACCTGAAAACTTTAATCCAACACTTTTGATATTGTGAAATTTTAGTGCATCTATTAACAACTCTGCTGTAATTTTTGCATATTCTATAAATTTGACATCTATATCTATTATTAGATCCCATCCTTGACGGAGATTGTCTAGTTGTGTTTTTGTCATGCCTGGTTTCAATAATAAGGGATTTTTCCAGTGCTCTTCTGAAATATGAAATGAGGTTGCTCCCTGCTTTGCTAATTCAAATACATCCTGCTCGAAATTTAAGGAATCCGGTCTTTTTCCAAAAGTTCCCGAAGAATACTTTACAGCAACTTCTTTATTTTTTGAAGATTCTAAAATAGCTTTTTGAATATCCTTCCTTGAATAATATTCTAAAAAATCTGCCATCAATGAAATTATTTAAAGAAAGTTTATAAGTGCTGTGATGCTTTAGTTTTCTTCATACCATTAAAAGAAACTTCAACTGGCACGTATGTTCTTCCCATGTTTGCCCTCGGATAGGATCTACATTATCATGGATCTTCTCTTATAATTACTTAAATCCCACCTTACTTTGATTTCATTATTATCCTTAATGATTTTCAAATTTGGATAGAGCTCTTTAATTTTTTTATTACCTCTTCTTGCCTTTCTTTTTTAACTTCTAGCCCCATCTC
>CAYJRS010000015.1:0-16768 GCA_964372845.1 Candidatus Woesearchaeota archaeon
GCAGCACTTACGATTTCATACACAAGGTCTTCAGTTATTTTTTTATCTATCATAGAGCAGCTCTGCATAACATTTTCTAATCTTCTCGCATCTCCAGAGCTAACATATATCAAAGCCTCCCTTGCTTTGTCATCAACTTTCAATTTTTCTTCTTTACAAATTCTGTCAATTATTTTATTTATACTCTCCTTTTCTAACGGTTTAAATCTGAAAATTGTACAGCGTGATTGTATCGGACTAAGGATTCGTGAACTGTAATTTGCAGATAATATGAAACGACAGGTATTGGAGTATTGTTCCATTGTTCTTCTTAGAGCTTGTTGCGCATCACGAGTGAGTGAGTCAGCTTCATCAAGCAGGATTATTTTAAAAGGAACATTCCCAATGCTTTTTGTTCTTGCGAAATTTTTCACATCTTCTCTAATAACATTTATTCCACGATCACTGCTAGCATTAAGCTCTACAAAGTTGCCCATCCAGTATTCTCCAAATAACTCTTTAGCTATTACTAAGGCAATCGTCGATTTTCCAACTCCGGGAGGTCCAGCTAATAGCAAGTGAGGTAGGTTTTTACTATCAACAAAGGCTTTTATTCTCTTAACTATAACTTCCTGCCCAATGATCTCTTCAAAACTCTTCGGTCGAAAACGTTCGATCCAAATGCTAGAATCTTTCATACAAAAAACTCTGCAAAATAGCTTTAAATAAATTTATGTTCTGCATGAAAAGGTTTAATAACCTTGTCCATGAATAGAACCAGCGGAGGCATTACATCTAGCAATCGCAATGAACAAAAATGCACAGGTTTTTGTAACATTCGGAGAAAGAGAATTAGCCTATAATGAGAAAATTAAACAATTTTGTAAAGAAAAGAATCTTAGAATTGAAAGTTTAGGTTAAACTCCTTTCCTTTCTTATCATCTTCAATATTTCCACACCACTGTAAGGCACATTTATATTTTCAATGTCTTTAAAATACTCTTTCACTTTTTTCATCGTCTCAGGCGACCTATCAACTTTAAACACATCAATCTTCGCTACACCGTTATTTTGTTTTATTTTCCTTTTCATCTTTAACTAGGTACAGATTATTTTCTTTAAAAGCCTATCGGAAAACCTTTTAAAATCTCATCCAACTATAAAATGCATGTACAACCCTGGCGAAGTAGAAAAAGAAATACTAAAATTTTGGGAAAAGAACAAAATCTTTGACAAGCTAAGGAAAAAAAACAAGGACAATAAAGTTTTTTCTTTCATAGATGGCCCAATAACAGCAAACAACCCAATGGGAGTTCATCATGCATGGGGCAGGACATATAAGGATATTTTCCAGAGATTCAGAGCAATGCAAGGCTTTGATCAGCGCTACCAAAATGGTTTTGATTGTCAAGGCCTTTGGGTGGAAGTTGAAGTAGAAAAAGATCTTGGTTTAAATTCTAAAAGAGAAATTGAAGAACACGGATTAGAAAAATTCTCGAAAGCATGCAGGAAAAGAGTTGAAAAATATTCTAAGATACAGACACAGCAGTCAATAAAACTTGGCCAATGGATGGACTGGGATAATTCTTATTACACAATGGATGATTACAACATAGAGCATATCTGGCATTTTTTAAAAGAGTGTCATAAAAAAGGCTGGTTGTACAAGGGAACAAAAGTCATGCCATGGTGCTTGCGTTGCGGAACTTCACTTGCTCAGCATGAGTTAGTAGACACTTATGAAGAAAAAAAACATGAAGCTGTTTACTTTAAAGTTCCAATCAGGAATACAAAAAATCATTATCTGCTTCTTTGGTCAACGACCTCATGGACGTTTCCTGCAAATGTTGCGGCAGCAGTGAATCCAAACTTGATGTATGTAAAAGCAGAACAAGATGGCAATATTTATTATCTAGCAGAAAAAATAGTAGATAAAGTTCTCGAAGGAAGTTACAAAATTCTGGAAAGAGTAAAGGGAAGCAGGTTAATCGGCTTAGAATACACAGGACCTTTTGATTATCTTCCTGTTGTTAAAAACATTAAGCATAAGGTAATTGCATGGAAAGATGTTGGCGAAGAGGAAGGAACTGGGATTGTTCATATCGCGCCAGGATGCGGAGCAGAAGATCACGAGCTTGCAAAAAAAGAAAATCTTCCGGAAATAGCACCGATAGATGAAACTGGAGACTATATAGAAGGATTTGATTGGCTCACAGGGAAAAACGTCAAAAATATTCATAGGCTTGTCATCGAGAATTTGAAAAAAAATAATTTCTTATATAAGGCAGAGAATTACTCACACAGATATCCTCATTGCTGGCGCTGCAAAGAAGAACTCGTCTTTAGATTGGTTTCTGAATGGTTTATTTCTTCAGACGAGATAAGGCCACTAATGAAAAAAAATGCAAAAGAAGTTTTTTGGCATCCAGAACATGCAGGAAAGTTGATGCAGGATTGGCTTGACAATATGCAGGACTGGAACATCTCAAGAAGAAGATACTGGGGTCTACCATTGCCGTTTTACGAATGTAGCTGCGGTCACACAGAAATAATCGGATCAAAAGCTGATCTTAAAAAAATTTCAGTAGATCAGAAAAAAATTGATTCTCTTCCAGAATTACACAAGCCTTGGATAGATGAGATTAAAATAAGGTGTCCGAAATGCAGGAAAGAAGTTTCAAGAATTACAGACGTGGGGGATTGCTGGCTTGATGCAGGCATAGTACCATTCTCAACTTTGAATTATCTTCAAGATAAAACATATTGGAAGCACTGGTTTCCAGCAGATTTCATAACAGAGATGAGAGAGCAAATTAGGCTTTGGTTTTACTCAATGCTTTTCATGTCAACTACATTGGTAAATACCTCTTCATATAAATCTGTTTTTGTATATGAAAAAGTTTATGATGAGAAAGGAAGGCCAATGCACAAAAGTTTGGGAAATGCTATCTGGTTTGATGATGCTGTGGAAAAGATGGGAGCAGATGTAATGCGTTACCTTTACTCACTTCAAAATCCATCAACGAATCTAAATTTTGGTTATAACCCGGCAAAAGAAGCAAAGAGGGATTTGGATGTTATCTGGAATTTGGGAAACTACGTTAAACTTTACTGCAAACATAAAAAAGAAGAAGCAGACGACATAGCATCTAAGTGGATAATCTCAAAGAGGGAAATGACAAAGGATTATGTTACAGTGTATCTAGAAAAGCTTAAACCAAATCAAGCAATTGAAAAAATAAAGCAGTTCCTGATTGAGGATCTGTCTAGAACTTATGGGCAGTTAATAAGGGATGAATTAGACAATCCAAAGATACAAGCAGTGCTTTACAATTCATTCTTAGACGGATTAAAGTTACTTGCACCATTTTTGCCTTTCATGACAGAAAAAATGTATCAAGAAATTAGCAAGAATAAAGAATCAATTTTCTTAGAAGATTGGCCAAAGGTAGAAAAAAAACACATTGATAATGATTTAGAAAAATACATGGAAGAAGTAAAAGACATTATCAAAGAAATATTAGCACAAAGAGATAAAGCAAAAATCGGTGTAAGATGGCCGTTGCCGAATGTCTTAATCACAAATGAGAATCCAAAGCCTTTAGAAAAGTTCAAAGATATAATTAAAAAGCAGACCAATGTAAAACAAGTCATATTTAAAACTGGACAGAACTCTGTTGACCTCGACATAAAAATTACAGAAGAGCTTGAAAGGGAAGGTTACGTTCGTGAATTAATAAGAAGGATTCAAGAGTTAAGAAAGAAAGCCAAGCTAAAAAAAGAAGACAAGATAAAATTACACATAACAACAAAAGAAGATTTCTTGGAAAGATTCAAGGAAGAGCTAAAGGAAAAGGTTAATGCATTGACAATACAATTCGAAAGAAGATTAGAAAAAAAGCCAAGGCATCATTCAATGGAGAAGATAAAAGAGAAAGAATTTGAGATAGGATTTTAACATAATTATTTTTGATTAAGAAGTAAAACTAGTTAATTCTTAAAGTGTCTCTTCAAAACGGCTTCAAAATTGTCTCTAAAAATAGATTCAGAGCCAGCATAACTTCCTAATATTTCTTTAAACCTGTTTTTTAGTTTTTCTTTATCAATCTTTATTTTCTTAACAAGGGCTGTTATGTCATCTTCATCCCTCGCATTATACCTAGACGCCTTTGTCAAAATTATATCCATTGGGTGCAGAACCTTCAGATTAATTTTTTTAAAGCCGATATTTTTAAATTCAAAAGCAATCTCTGCATAATCATCAGGAAGCTGTTCAGAGAAGATGTAGCCGTCTACAAAAATGTCAACGCGAAATGTTTTGTCAATGGCATTTTTAAACAAATCATAATCATCTCTGCCCACATCAAAGTCAACATCTATTGTAGATTCTTTGAAATTAAGAAGGGTCATGGCAGTTCCTCCAACAGCGATTAAAGTTATCTTTTTCTTTAATTTACTATCAATTTTCTTCAGCCAGCTCAATAAATCTTTTTTAGTAATCATCTTAAATATCTCTCGCCAATTGCTATAAAATCTTTATCAAAATATCTTCCCAGTAGATTCCATTCTTTGATTCTCCTCGGGCTGGTCTTTTCTAGAAATTTTTCATATTCAAGATCATCTCCATATACTAATATTTGCACCTCTTTATTTTTGTTTTCCTTATAGTATCCAAGAAGGCTTCGAAGATAAGAAATTTTTTTAAATAATTTGCAGTGTTCAGCTATAATGAAGCTGGTATCTAACAAATAGCCAATTTGATTTTTAATCCCTTTCTTTATAGATATCTCTAATAATAAATAAGGGTCAACTTTATTCTTAATTAGCAATATGGGGATGCTTTCTATAAATCTTGCTTCAGGAAACTGGCTGATTATAATGCCGATTAGATATTCTAGAGGAATTTTCTTACCCTCCGGAATAGGGTGGAGGGAGATAAGATTATATCCATAGAGGCTTAAATTGAATATTATGAAATCTTTTTTTATTTTGTTCGGCTTCTGTATCTTCTGTAATATTCCCTGTTGTGCCAGCAAAGCAGAGCCAATCAATTTTGGTCTAATGGATCTGGATAAATAATTTCTTTCAACCTGCTTTAATTTCCTGCCGTTTATTTTTTTTATTATGGTTTCTATCTCAACTTTTCCAAGAATCCTGTGGATGGCATCATTCTCTCTTAAAGTATCTAAATCTAACATAACCTTAAATAAGATTACGTTATTTATAAATATATCTATTTTAACCTTATACAGGAGCCATCTTGTCAACGGCTATGGCCGTTTGGCCGGGGTACAAGTTGCGCCGAAGGCGCAAAGCTCAGAATGATTCACGCCGAAAAATAATGTCCATCAAATAAACTAATTTCTTTTTAATTCTTTTTTCATCAATGTATTCTCAGCATGCAAATTCCTTATCACCATGCTGTGTTTATGCAATCTGGGCAGATACTTATAAGTTAAGAAAAAAATGAAGACAAAACTAAAAGAAGTAAGAGAAAAAATAGAAACAAAAAATCAACTACGATTAATTCTAATTAACCACTTGCAAATTTCATCATAGCATTTATAAACCTTTCCTCCTTTATAAATAAAGTTTGGAAGTGAAATAATGGCTCGGGCTAAAAAGGAAATAAAGATTGTCAACATTGTTTGCTCTGCTTCTCTTGGTCAAGATATCCCGTTAATAAAACTTGCTGAGACTTTGCCGAATACAGAATATAATCCAGAGCAATTCCCAGGACTAGTAATGCGCATTAGAGAGCCAAGAACTTCAGCGTTAATTTTCAGCTCTGGAAAAATTGTTTCCACAGGCGCGAGATCAATGAAGAAAGTGAGGGAGTCAGTCAAGGCAATAATAAAAAACCTGGCAAGGATAAAAATTAGGATCAAAACAGTGCCTAAAGTCATGGTACAGAATATGGTCGCATCAGGCTCTATCGGAATTGATTTAAACTTAAACTCGCTGGCAATGGAATTGGAAAATACAGAATATGAGCCAGAGCAATTTCCAGGGCTAGTTTACAAGTTGCCGGGAACAAGAGCTACTTTTTTATTATTCAGCAATGGAAAAATAGTTTGCACAGGCACGCGCTCAGAGACAAAATTAAATGAAGCAGTGGATAAATTAATCAGCGTCCTTAAAAAATTAAAAAAGTGACTTAATCAAAAGTAATTTCTAAAGCTTTATATACAGATGCATTTTCCATTTTTACGGGGGTGTAAATTGGAAACTTCTGAGCAGCTAGAAAAGTTCAGGGATTTTTTTGAATCATATAAAGATAGAATACATGAAATGATAGCTAGAGGAGGAAAATCAGTTTTATTCGACTTCAAAGAGATCTTAACACATGATCCAGAACTAGCCGATTTATTATTAGAGGACCCGGAAAATCTAGTGAGGGCAGCAGAGATTTCATTAGAAAACCTAGACCTTCCCTCGAATTTTATAAAAGTACGCTTTCATAATCTTCCATCAACGAACACATTAAGAATTAGGGATATAAGATCAATCCATCTCGACAGATTTATTGCTATTGAAGGATTGGTCAGGCAAACTTCAGATGTAAGACCACAAGTAACATCAGCGAAATTTGAATGCCCTTCCTGCGGGAATACAATGCTGCTGCTTCAAATAGATACTCAATTTCGTGAGCCTTCTAGATGCTCGTGCGGTAGAAAAGGGAAATTCCGCCTTATTCATAAAGACTTAATAGACGCTCAAAGAATTGTTTTAGAAGAGTCCCCAGAAACACTGGAAGGGGGGGAGCAGCCTAAAAGGTTAGCAATTTTTCTAAAAGGAGACTTAGTAGATCCAAAAATGGAAAAAAGAACAGCTCCGGGGACAAAGGTAAAGATAACAGGAATAGTAAAAGAAGTTGCATTGCCTCTAAGAACCGGAGGTCATTCTACAAGATATGATTTAGTGATGGAATCAAATTATATCGAACCAATAGAAGAAACATTTGAGGAAATTAACATAACAAAAAAAGAAGAGGAAGAGATTTTAGAAGCATCAAAAGACCCGAAGATATACCAAAGATTGGTTTCTTCAGTAGCTCCATCAATATACGGGCATGAGGACATTAAAGCAGCTTTGATTTTACAATTAATGGGAGGAGTGCAGAAAATTCATGACGACGGAACAAAGAGAAGAGGAGATATGCATGTCTTGCTAATTGGCGATCCGGGCAGCGGGAAAAGTCAGATGCTCCAATTTATTTCCAAAATAGCTCCGAAAGCAAGATTGGTTTCTGGAAAAGGTGCTTCATCTGCAGGCCTGACTGCAACTGTAGTAAAAGATGAATTCTTGAGGGGATGGGCCTTAGAGGCAGGAGCTTTTGTATTGGCAAATGGTGGTTTTTGCATCATTGATGAAATGGACAAGATAAACCATGAAGACACTTCTGCTTTGCATCAGGCACTTGAGCAACAAATTATCACCATCGCAAAAGCAAATATCCAGGCAACATTGAAAGCACAAACAACACTGCTCGCAGCGGCAAATCCAAAGCTTGGAAGGTTTGATCCCTACCTCCCAATTGCGTCGCAGATAAATATGCCGTCAACTTTAATTAATAGATTCGATCTAATTTTCCCAATTCGTGACATACCTTCAAAAGAATTCGATACAAGGGTTGCTACACATGTCCTAATGTTGCAGCAAAAACCAGAAGACATCAAGGCAGAATTTTCTCCAGAGTTTCTGAAAAAATATATTTCCTATGCAAGACAGAAAATCAAGCCAGCATTAACAAAAGAAGCGGTTGAAGAGATCAAAAGCTTTTATGTGAATTTAAGAAATCTTCCATCACTAAGCGAGCAGGAATTAAAGCCAATTCCAATTTCAGCAAGGCAATTAGAAGCCCTAGTAAGATTAGCAGAAGGCTCAGCTCGCATCAGGCTTTCAAAAAAGGTAACAAAAAAAGATTCACAGATGGCAATTGAAACCTTGAAGAGATGCTTAATGCAGGTCGGCTTTGATCCAGAATCAGGGCAGATAGATATAGATAGGATTTCAACAGGGATTACAACATCGCAAAGGAGCAAAATAGTAAAAGTGCAGGCATTGATAAACGAGTTAACAAAGAAAATAGGAAAAAGAATTCCTATTGATGATTTGATAATGGAAGCTGCAGAGCTGGGGATAAATGAAGAGCAGGTGAATGAAGCAATCGACATACTTAAGAGAGACGGCACAATATTCCAGCCAACTGCGAACATGGTTGAAAAGATATAGTAACACTGTAAAAGTAATAATGTAGAAAATAGAAAATGGAGCAGCAAAATCAACAGCAAATGCAAAGGCAAATAGCCTACAAAGTTCCGATAAATGCACTTCTAGAAAATCAATACGTTGAACAGCAGGGATGGAATCCAAATTACATACAAATAAATGGCAAGCAAGTTTCAAGAATAAACTTAATTGCAACAGTGATAGACAAACAATTATCCAGCACATTAGCGACATTAATATTAGATGACTCTACTGGAATAATCCAAGCAAAATATTTCAATGAGGACGTTAAAAAAGCAGCAGATATCAGCATAGGAGATACAATTCTAGTAATAGGAAAACCAAGAAAATTCAATGACCAGATGTTTTTAACACTAGAGATTTCAAGAAAAATTAATCCTCTTTGGGTAAAGATTAGAAAGGATGAGCTTCAGAAGGAATTCAACGTATTTAGCAGCACATCTGACCAAAACAAAAAAGTAGAGGATGCTAAACAGCAACAGCATTTAAATAGATACAATGAAAAGATTTTGGAGCTGATAAGGGAAAACGACGGTGGAAGTGGAGCAGACATGGATCAAGTAATTTCGTCTTCAGGACTGAAAGAGAGCGAAGCCTTTGAAATAATAGGAGAGTTGATAAAACTGGGAGAGATCTATGAGCCCAAACCCAACAGGATCAAGATACTTGGATAATTTTAAAAACCCCGTAAACACTTCTTATTTGTGAAAATTAAGGCAGATGGAAAACTATGAAAAAATGCTTGAGCATGGAATGAAGAACCTTCCGAATATTTCTGTAAATAAAGAAAGGTTTGAGATGCCGAAAGTCCAAGGTCATATAGAGGGCAACAAAACTATAATAAACAATTTTCTGCAAATAGCAGATCAGTTAAGAAGGAATCCGGAGCATTTGCTGAAGTTTTTGCAAAGAGAGCTTGCCACCCCAGGAATTGTAAAGGAAGGCAGATTAATTTTAGGAAGAAAAATAGGATCAGTGCAAATAAATGAGAAGATAGAAAGGTATGCAAAAATTTTTGTATTATGCAGGGAATGTGGAAAGCCAGACACGCAATTAATCAAAGAAGATGAAGTTCAGATGATAAAGTGCACTGTATGCGGAGCAAGACATCCTGCAAGATAAAACTAATAAGAATAAACATGGAATTGAAAGATTTAAAAGAAGAATACGCGAAACTCAGCAAGAAATATTCGCTTCCAACATTTGAGCAGTTCGATGAAGAATTTGAAATAAGGGCAATCGAGCTTAATAAATCTGGAGTTTTAATAAAGGCAATACTGAGATGGATCACAAACAAGCTAAATCTTTTTATGAATTATCTAGAGCCTGTTGTTGCATCACCTCCGCAAAATATTCATTCCTTAATTGAAATGAGAAACATCTCAGAACAGGAAAGAAGCAGAATGTTTGAGTTTTACAAGGAAATTTCTGCATTGCTTCACGAAAACCTGACTGCTGAGCTGAAATCCGAAAAAGAGATAGCACAGCAGATAAAAAAGATCTGGAAGTCCTGGCCAGGGATAAAAGAAAAAGAGATCTCCTTTCTTGAAAAAATGACTCAGGCATGGAGAAAAAAGGAAGAAAGTCCAATAACGAAAGCAGAGTATTCCGGATAATTTCAGGATGATAGTAAAGATACACGAAGCTGAAAAAAGGAAAATTGTCTCTATATGCGACGAGGGCCTGATAGGGAAAAAATTTGAAGCAGAAGATCTGCAGCTAGACGTTTCAACCTTTTTTTATAAAGGAAAATATTCTTCAGAAGCAGAAACGTTGGAAGCTGTTAAGGATGCAGATTCTTTGAACATAGTAGGCAGCAATTCAATCAAGTTCGCGCTGAAAAATAAACTAATCAACAGGGAGAATATAATTAAAATTAAAAAAATACCCTACGCAATCTCATTATTAAAATGACAAAATTCTGTCCTCAATGCGGCAAGCTAGAAACTAGAAATCAGCAATTGATTAAAGGGTTGTGCAGAACATGTTTCTTGAAAAGCAATCGCCTCTTAGAGCAGTATAAGGAGTTAAAGATTGTGATGTGCCCTAACTGTCGGTCATATCTGCATCAAAACAAATGGCATTCGAAATTTTCTGATCAGCAAAACATAAATGTTAAAAAGATAATCAGCAAAATACTCCCGGATAAACTTAAGTTGCATCAAGGAGCAAAAATAAACAACATAGGGATAATAATCGAAAATAAAAACGACAAAAGCGTCAAAAAAATAAACATAAAACTAATTCTTAATGGAGCAATCCATAACACAAAATCAAAAGAAGAATATTTTCTAGAGGTAACAACAGAGCAGTCTGTCTGCAATACATGCAAGAAAAAAAACTCCTCTTATTACGAGGCTAAGATACAGATAAGGCCAAAAAACGAAAAGATGCTGAGGTTAATTAAAGATTACATGAATGAAAATGGCGCAGTTTCAGTAACAAGAGAGGAAGAGAGCAAGCATGGCTATGATCTCTATTTAACAAACAAAAGAGATCTCTCAAAAATAATTTCAGAGGTTAAGAAAAAATTCAATGTCGAAGTTAAAATCTCAAGCACGCTTTATGGCAGAAAAGACGGAAGAGAAGTTTATAGAATAACCGCATTATTGAGGTTGAAGGAATAGGTTTATAAAACACATATTCTGTATCAAGTTTATGTCTAGAAAAAAAGAATTGCAGAAAAGGCAGGAGCAGCTGGAGTCAGAAGTAAGTAGGGTGAAATTGCCAAGAAATAATGAGTCATTTGGCGTTGTAGATCAAAGGCTAGGCGCATCAAGGATGAAAGTTCGCTGCCTCGACGAAAAAACCCGCATTTGTCGTATTCCAGGAAGATTGAAGAGAAAGTTATGGGTTCGAGAAGGAGACTTAGTTTTGGTTGAGCCCTGGGAGATGGGCGGAGATGAAAAAGGAGACATAATTTTCAAATACCGTCCAAGCCAGATTGAATGGCTGAAAAGAAAAAGTTATTTAAAAAAATTAGAAGACGTAGAAGAATTCTAAATGACAGAGATAAAAATACCTAAAGCAAGGGTTGCTGTTCTTCTAGGTGTAAAGGGAAGAACAAAGAGAAAAATAGAAAAATTAACAAACACAAAATTAAAAGTAAATTCTAAAGAAGGCGAAGTTGAAATCTCTGGAGAGCCATTTGAAGTTTATCAAACGGAGTTGATTGTTAAGGCAATAGCTCGCGGCTTCAATCCAGAAATAGCATTAACTTTGCTCGATGAAGAAAACTGTTTTGAACTGATTGATATGAAAATATTTTCAGGAAAATCAGAAAAAAGGTTGTCAAGAATTAAAGCAAGGCTCATAGGAGAGAAAGGAAGATGCAGGAGAACTATTGAGGACATTGCAGATGTCAGAATTTCGATTTACGGGAAAACAGCAGGCATTATAGGAAGAATAGAGAATGTGCATCTGGCAAGAATTGCCGTTCAAGATATTTTAAGAGGTGCTCCTCACGGTCCTGTTTATAAAAAATTAGAAGAAAGAGTTTCTAAACAAGAGTAAAACAAAACTTTATTAACCCTCCAAATTTTCCAAAAAAACAAATGGCAGAGATAGTAACAGCAGAAGAGCTTTCAAAGCAGCAAAGGGAAATCTCAGTAGCAGAGTTCTTTACAAAAAACAGGCACCTGCTAGGTTTCGATAATCCAATAAGGGCGTTGTTAATGACGATAAAAGAAGCAGTGGATAATTCATTAGATGCTTGCAATGAAGCCCGTGTCCTGCCGGAAATTTTAATTGAGGTTCAGCAAATCTCTGAAACAAGGTTTAAGATTATTGTAGAGGACAATGGACCAGGCATAGTCAAGCAGAATATCCCGAAAGTTTTTGGTAAGTTATTGTATGGAAGTAAATTTCACAGGCTGAAGCAAAACCGTGGAAGCCAGGGGATAGGGATTTCAGCATCTGTTTTATATTCGCAATTAACAACAGGTAAACCAGCAAAAATAGTTTCAAAAACTGGAAAAAATAAGCAGGCCCATTATTATGAATTAAACATCGATACAAAAGCAAATAATCCACATATTCTAAAAGAAGAAATCGTTAACTGGGACCATGATCACGGAACTAGGATAGAGCTTGAGTTGGAAGGAAAATATCAGAAAGGCAAGCAGTCTGTAGATGAATATATCAAACAAGTTGCCATTGTGAACCCGGAAGCGCAGATTACCTATATTAATCCGGAAAAAGAAAAACAGCTTTTCCTTCGAGTTACAAATGAGATCCCTAAAGAACCAAAAGAGATTAAGCCGCACCCTTATGGAATTGAGTTAGGAAATTTAATTTATATGTTGCACAGCGCAGAATCAAGAACATTGCAGGGATTTTTAACTAAGGATTTTTCCAGAATAGGGCCAGGGACTGCTAAAGAAATCTGTAATAAAGCAAGGCTGGATGCGAATAAAAAACCAAAAAATTTAGAAAGAAATGAAGCTGAATTGCTTTTCAGGGCGATGCAGGAAGTCAAGATAATTGCCCCCCAAACAGATTGTTTGAGCCCGATAGGATCTGAAATTCTAGAAAGGGGATTAAGAAAGGAAGTAAATGCTGATTTTTACATTACAACAACCAGGACGCCGACAGTTTACCGAGGATTTCCATTTATTATTGAATGTGGAATTGCTTACGGCGGGAGTTTAGAGAAAGAAGGTTCTATCAGGTTGATGAGATTTGCAAACAAGGTGCCGTTACTTTATCAGCAGGGGGCATGTGCCATCACAGAGGCAGTAACAGAGACAAATTGGAAGCCTTATGGATTGCAGCAATCAGGAAATAATCTGCCAGCAGGTCCTGCGATTATTTTAGTGCATATGGCCTCAGTATGGGTTCCGTTTACATCAGAAGCAAAAGACGCTGTTGCACACTATGAAGAAATCATAAAAGAGATAAAGCTGGCGTTACAGGAATGCGGAAGAAAACTCAGCATTTATATTCATAAGCATATAAGGGTAGCAGAGCAGCTGGAGAAAATCAGCCTATTTGAAAAATACGTCCCAGAACTAGCCAGCGCATTAAGCAATCTGACAAACAATAAAAAAGAAACAATACAAGATAAACTGCAGAAAATATTAAAAAAAGAGCTTCCAAGTTTAGAAGCTGGGAATGTTGGCGGAGAGGATAATGAGCCAATGCAGAATACAAAAGAAACCGGAGATAAAAAAATAAAACATGAAAAAAAGGAAAAGCAAACAACCCTCGAAATTAAAAGAACTAGGAGATAATATCCTGCAACAGATAAATAAAGGGAAGAACCCCGGGATAAACATACCTATTCGTGCACTCTCTAATGTAGAGTTTGACGAAAAGACGAAAACAGTAAGACTTGGGAATAAAAAATCATCAAGATATTTCTTCCATGTTGCACATGCAAAGAAATTCCTGCAGACATTGGACGTAGCAGCCATAAGTGACAATCTGATAAAAGAGGAAAAACACGCTTCTCTGAGAGATGTTTTCTACATGGCAAAGCGCACTATTCTTGGCACTAATGTAGACGTAGTGGAAGACCAAACAGAGTCAGACTCAGTAATAGAGGACCTGGAATTAATAACTGATCAGAGCAGAGAGCAGATGCATATAAATGCGAATAAGAATGGAAGCGTGGCAGGAAATATTATTATAGAAGATAAAGGAGATGTAATTAACTGGAGCAAATTGGGATCCGGTGGGTGGTCGATACCGTCAAACGTAGAGGATATAAAATTCAAGAGGGTAGCAGCAAAATACATTCTTTATATGGAAAAGGCTGCTGTTTGGGAAAATTTACATGAGCATAAGTTTTGGGATAAACATAATTGCATAATCATGAGCTCACAAGGCCAGACTACCAGAGGGATAAGAAGATTATTACAGAGATTAAGCAAAGAGCATAAATTACCGATATATGTAATGTGCGATTTTGATGCTTATGGATTTTATATATACTCGGTAATTAAGTTTGGCAGTATAAACCTTGCTGCCATGTCAGAGAAAATGGCAATACCTAACGTTAAATATCTAGGAATAACTATCGAGGACATAGAGAAATACGGCCTTCACAAACACCTTATAAAATTAAAAGACCATGACTTGAGCAGGTTGAAGCAAATTAAAGAATACTCTTGGTTTAAAGACAATAAGTCATGGCAGAAGCAGTTTGAAGCAATGAGAAAACTGGGATCAAAAGCAGAAATACAGGCATTAAGCAGCAGAGGAATCAGTTTCATGGCTGAAAAATATTTGCCAGAAAAAATCAAAAATAAAGAATTTATTGACTAAACTGTATTCCGCGTTTATCACAAAAATTTTTAATCCTGATGCACATATCTAAATTAGGAATTCTCGTTCCTGTTTGCCATTGCCACAGAGTTTTATAACTGCAATCTAATTCTTTTGTTAGGCTTTTAAGTTTAAAATTTTCCTTCATCAATTTTATTTTCTCTTTCCAATCAATCTCTCTTCTAATACTTGAAATTTCAAATTTTATTTTATCTTCTTCTAATTTAGGCATTAAAATATTTTGTATACTTATATCATGCAAGTTTAGATACTCTTTATTCCATAAAAATGGCAAACTTAAATCTTCAATTTTCAACCCCATATTCTTCAAATTAGAGTTAAATCGATTATAATCCCCTGAAGGGCATTCAGAATTTAGTCTCCAATAGATGAATCTTCCTATCTTTGAAAGATTGCAGCTGCCTATTTCTTTGAAAAACCTGATTACTTCCAAATCACTTATGATCTCAACTCTCGTCCTTTGATAAGAGGTAAATGAAAGTGAGTTAAATCTTAACTGTCTAAGCCCATTCAAAACATCTTTGGTAAACCCCTCGTCTTTAAATGAACCATACCCGACCCTTATATTGTGCTTATTCCTTCTACACAAAGTCCCGTCTGTATCAAATAACCCTCTTAGATAATGTCTTAAAAGATCCAAATCTTCCATGATTATATTCGGTATTCTCAAATCTTCTTTTCTTCCAATCGGCACTCCAAGATTTTCGAGTTGTTTTGAAATCTTACGCGAGGTAAAGCTTGAGCTAATGACGTTATTGCCTACCCCCTGCCTAACTTTCTTGTCAAAAAGCGAGTTTATCATATGATTAACTCTTTTCCTGTGGTGTACAATATCCTCTATACAATTTCCAGTAATACGGATTAATCCGCTCTTTGAGGTTGTGCCGTCGCCATTAAGTATTCCTAAGAATTCTGACAACTCGGGAGTTAATTCCAAAGGCTCGATGTTAATATATTTATTTTTGTAAGTATGTTTTTCTCCTTTTAATCTTGATAACTCTTCCAAATTTAAATTATTTTTTGAGACGAATTCCAATAATTTCTTGCAGCTTTCGTAATTTGGAGTTTTGGTATTTCTTTCCCATTCGCCAATGCTCTTATAATTGCAGCCAGTTAATTTACTTAATCCTTCATTCGTTAGATTAAATCTTGTTTTAAGGTTTGAAATAATTTGTGACCAATTAAGTTCTTTAAATCTCTTCTCTTCAAGAATTATTTTTCTTCCATCTTCTATCAGGAGTTCGATGTTTTCATTTAATTCCTCGATTTTTCGGTGTATCTTATTTAGAGTTTCTAGATTACAAAACACTTCACTGCTTAAACTTTCATAAAACTCATTGTAATTTATTCCCTCGAGAATATCTGTGATTGAAATTCCATATTTCACTTTAATAGATTTAACTATATAAAACACCTCTTTCGTTGTAAGTTTAGGAACTGTTTTCATTTTATCCTCTGCATTATAAGCAAAAGCGCATTTTCTTTATATATGCCTTGCGGGGGTATGGCGGGTGTGTCAGCTGAATATCCCTAGCTAAAAGAAAAAGATTAAAAACAAGAAATTTTTGGATTGAAAAAATGACGGACTTATCAAATGTAATAGAAAAAGACCCGAATTTATTTTTTGGGTTGTATGATACTCCTGTGATTGTCTACTTGGAATTTGGCGACAAGCAAGCAATGGGAGATCCTGATTTGCTGGGATTCTACAATTTTAGTGAGGGCTCAAAATCAAGAGTTCTTTTAGAAGGGATTGAGGAAGTGGTAAATGTTGGAATGCACGAAGTTTATCATGCGATGTTTACTCATTCAGAAACACAACATAGGTACATGGAAAGCAAAGGAGCTTTTAATGATTCAAGGAATTATAAGAAAGTTATAAGATTAATTGATCCAAGATATAATTAAAGTAGTGGCTCAATAATAAAAGAATGTCCATTATAAAATTCTCTGGCTCTAGCCCCTTCCCATAAAGCAGCTTTGTATATCCTTCCATCAGATGTTTGAATTTTTCCAATAAAGTCTGTCGGACCTCTTAAAAAATAAAAAGGAAATAAACCATAAGCTCTTTCATAAATCTCCCCTTGAACTTTTAGCTCTTCACCCCTGTTAAATTGTTCATAAAGATTATACAGGTAACTTGTCTCAAAAGGCTCTTCAGGAGAAACAGAAAGATTAATCTCCGTCCCGTCTTCTATTTCAATACTAATCTCTAAATCTCTATAACTTCTAAGAAAAAAATTTGACC
>CAYJRS010000016.1:0-15494 GCA_964372845.1 Candidatus Woesearchaeota archaeon
GTTTGCGAAGAAATCCATTTTCCATCAATGTAGTTTTTGTAAGTTTCTATCTTAAATACCTCTTTTATTGTATATATCAATTGGAAAAGATTTTTATATACCTTTCGATTATTCTTTATTATGCTTTATGACTTAGTTGTAATTGGTGGGGGAAGTGCTGGATATAGCGCTGCCAAAACTGCTGCTTCTTTTGGTAAAAAAATCTGCGTCATTGAAAAAGGTCCTTTTGGTGGCTTGTGCATTTTAAGAGGGTGCATGCCAAGCAAAACTTTGATTCATTCTGCAAGAATTGCTGAACTGATAAGAGGAGCAAAAGAATTTGGAATCCATGTAGATCAAAATATTAAAATTGATGCGAAACACATTGTTGAAAGGAAAAATAAAATAATAAAAGGATTTGCCGATTATAGACTAGATGCCGTCAAGAAAAATAAATATATTGATCTTGTAATGGGAAAGGCAAGTTTCATTTCTAAAAACAAAGTTCATGTTGGAGGAAAAGTAATTGAAGGCAAGAATTTTCTGATTTCAACTGGGAGCAAGATATCTATTCCAAGTATTCCAGGGTTAAGAGAAACAGGCTATATTACTAGTGATGGTGCCTTAGATCTAAAAAAATTTCCTAAATCAATGATAGTTTTAGGTGGTGGTCCTGTAACTTTAGAGTTAGCTTATTATTTTTTCAATCTTGGGGTTGAAGTTACGATAATTCAAAGAAGCGAACATGTTATGAGCGACAATGACGAGGATTTGGCTGAAGTCATTGAAGAAAGCTTTAGAAAAAAAGGAATAAAAGTTTATACTGGAACTTCTTTGAAATCTGTTTCTAAATCTAGAGGTATGAAAATGGTTGAGTTTGAATATGGCAAGAAAAATATTAAAGTTGTGGCTGAAGAGATATTAGTCGGGCTGGGGAGAGTTCCTGATCTTGATGGATTAAATTTAGAAAAAACTGGAATGAAGTTAAATGAAAAAGGTGGTCCTATTTTAAATGAATATTTGCAGACTTCTGTCAAAAATATATATGTTGTAGGGGATGCTAGCAATATTTTAGAGGTTGTTAACGTTGCTGTTGAGCAGGGAAGAGTTGTTTCTGAGAACATGTTTGGAAAAAAAGAAAAAATTGATTATCATAAATTTCCAATGGCTGTTTTTACTCATCCTGAAATTGCATGGATCGGTGTTACTACGAAAGAATCTAAAGAAAAAAAGATGGATGTTGAGATTGCAAAACTACCTTATGAAGATTTGGGAAAAGCTGTGTGTCTTGGAGAGACTGAAGGATTTATCAAATTCATTTTGGATAAGAAGAGCAAAAGAATCTTGGGAGTGGCTATTGTTGGACATCTGGCAAGTGATATAATACATGAAGCTGTTCCTTTGATTTATAACAAAAATACTATTTACGATTTGGCTAAGATGCAACATATTCATCCTACTTTTGGAGAGATTTATAGTTATCTTGTTGATGATTGCTGTGACTTGTAAAACAAGACTCTTTTATAAAACTTTTTAAATAATGGAAGTATGTGTATATCGATGAGAATAACATTGTTTGCCATTTTTGGACTTATTTTTCTAATATTTATTAATGGATGTCTGCATGATAAAGAAAGGATTAAAAGTGAATTATTAACTGGACCCGAAGGTTGTCAAGGAGATGAATGTGAAGAATATTGTCAAGATAATCCTAATGAATGTCGGCAATGGTGTGAACAAAATCCAGAGCTTTGCGAAAAAATAATGAAAGAGGTTGATCATGAATTTTCTGGCGAATTTCCTAGCATTGGAATAAATCCACAAGAATGTCAGCAGAATCCTCAGAAGTGCATTGAATTCTGCGAGAAAAATCCGGGAGTATGCCCGGAAAAGCATTTAAAAAACTTAAGAATGGGAATGGAAGGGTTTATAGGCCCCGGCGGATGTACCGGCCCTGACTGTGCAGCCGTTTGTAGTACACAACCAGAAGTATGCCAAGAATGGTGTAAGGAAAATCCAATAATGTGTGTAACGTTTGTAGGTGGGGGATCTGAAGCTGTTGAACCCCCCACTACAACCATTACTTTTGCAAAAACAGTGAATTTCAATGCAGACCAATTCACAGAGCAAGATATTTCAAAGGCAAAAGATCTTGGTGCAAATATGGTTACAATATGGCCAGGGCGTTCATTTAAAGATGATGGGTATGTATTTTATCTTCCAGAGAGGCTAGCTCCATTGATTAATTTTGCACACAAGAATGGCTTACAAGTAGAACTACGTGGTAGCTACGGGGGAGACCAACCACAGGATTATGCGAAATATAAATCCAGTGCCATTAAATTTGTTGCCGATTTTGCGAAATTTGCTAAAAAATCTAAAGTATATAGAATTGTTCCTTTTGGCGAGATAGATAACAACATGTTCCAGAATTGTAATAAAATAACGGCTCTTTCGCAGGAACTTCTGCAAGAAATGAGAAAACACTATTCTGGACAGATTGGAATCGGTGTTGTTGCTTCATGGAGGGACTGCGGATTTAATTTTAAAGGCTATGATTATCTAACTGTTAGCGTTTATCCTCAAATACAAACTGGAGTGGATGCTTGGCTTACAAACGAGCCTGAAATTAACCTTAATAGTGTTACTGATTGGGCAAGAACAGTTGCTGATAGAAGTAACATTAAGATATTACATATAGGAGAGACGGGAGTACAAAATATTGGAGAAAAAGATGCTTTGGGTGATTTTCGGACTGTAGAAGTTAACAAAGAAAAAGAAGCAGAATTCTATCAAAAACTTTTTGAGTTAGTCTCAGATAAAGTAGAAGGAATCGCTGTATTTTATAACAGTAAAAATAAATTTTTAGGTGTAAATGGTGATCTAGCTGAAGAAATAGTGAATGAATGGTATCATAAGCTTGGATAGTAAACTATATTAAATTAAAAAAATTCTTTTGATGTTATGGAAGAAGAAATTTCTTTTTTACTCTGCTGCTAAAGATAAAAAATTAGAAATTATCGAAAGAGCAGATCACATGTTTTTGAAAGAAGGCCATCTAAACAAAGTTTTAAAACTGGCTGGTGATTGGTTCACTAAATATTTAAGATGAGAATTTTGTCAAAGAAATTTTTAATCTTACAAGGATAGATTTTTAAACTTTTATTTTAAAAAAATTAATATGGTCTCGGAAGATGATTTAAATTACCTAGATAAGGAAAATGATCCTACTAAATATGAAATAAAAAGATTTGCTAGACTTAAAACATTATATCAAAATCCTAATTATAAAAATTCTAAAATAAAAAGCCATGAAAAAGTTAGAGAAATTTATGGGGGGGATGTTGTCTGGATAGATTCTCCTGAAAAAGATAGGGCTTCTGTAGGGATAATATATGTACAAACTTTGGATGGAAGAGCTGCATTTCCTGCTCCATGGGAAGCTAAAGGAGGGCTTACGGACTGGTATCATTTCAGAGAAATTTTAAGATTTGGGATTGATGCTGTCGGAGCTGCCAAAAATATGAGAAGAGGAAATAATAATGAAAGACCTTTGCTGCTATCATTTTATGATCCTGAATTAATAGGATATAGAACTAAAGAACTTAAAAAAGAAAGACATCCTATCGGCGTAATTGTCACAGGATCTGGAAAAATTGAGAATGAACTCGATCATCTTGCATTTAAGTATGAAGGAAAATCTGTAATATTCACATCGAAAGAGGGTTTAAAAAATCTTGAAAACCTTGTTAGAGGAAATTCATCAATATCGGTTGAAGTGATAGGGGAAGGACCAAGGAATTTGAATATGAAAGAAATGTTAAGAATATTAAAATCAAAATATAATGTAGAGAGATTTTTAGCGCTTGGTGGACCTGGATTTTCAACTGATCTTATAAAACAAAATTGTGTGGATAATTATTTTATTAATATTGCTCCAACATTATCAGGAGATAATAATATCAGATCATTTTTTTCAGATGAAGAAGGACTTCCTAAATTAGCTGACTTGGAACTTGTGAGTTTAAAAATACCAAAAGAAAACAATGGAGAGGGTGGGTTTACATTATTCCCGCATTATATCCCAAAAAGATGTTAGAACTTGACTGCACAAATCCTGCATTTCTCCAGAACCCTTTTTCTTGCGATTTCCAATGCTGCTGCACGAGGATAAACTTTCTTTTTTTCTGCTTGTGTTAAAACTAGATTTGTATTTTTACAGACTTTTTCTTCAACCATCTTGAACATTTTCTTTTCATTCCCGCCTATGTATTCTATATAACTGCTTATAACCCCCCCAGCGTTAGCAACAAAATCAGGTACAACTAAGATTCCTTTTTTATGCAATAGCTCTTCTACTTGCTCTGTCATCGGAATATTAGAGCCTTCAACAATTAATTTTGCTTTAACTGAATCAACATCGCCTGCTTTTATCACATCAGGAATTGCTGCAGTTATTAAAACATCAACTGGGGCTTTGATAATATTCTGGCATGTTTCTTTTTTCCCATCGTAGTTTATAACAGATCCAGTCTCTTCTTTCACTTTCATTAACTTATCATAGTCAATTCCTTTCTCTACATAGATACAGCCTTTTGAATCTGAAACCGCTTTCAATGCTGCGCCTGCTTCTGTCATGAATTTCGCTACAAAGGTTCCGACGTTTCCAAATCCTTCTACTGCGAAAGAAACTTTTTTTACATCCTTTTTCATGCGCTTTAATGCTATAAGAGTTGAATGAGCAACTCCGAACCCTGTGCTGCCTAATTCATGCGGGATCCCCCCCATCTTCTTTGGCTTGCCTGTGCATGACCTTTTGCTTCCGTTAGCTTTTGCAAACCATTCCATCTCCTGCTCTCCTGTGTTTATATCTGGAGCTGCAATATAATATTCAGGGCAGATTACTTTCAATGCTTCTGAAAATGCTTCAATGATTTCTTTTTTCTTTTCGACTGAGAACTGTCTTGGATCAGCAATTATTCCTGATTTCCCTCCTCCAAAAGGCAAATCGGCCATTGCATTTTTCCACGTCATTGTTCTTGCTAATTTTGCAATTTCATCCATAGAAACTGTCGGCGTCATTCTAATTCCGCCTTTAGCCGGACCCAATGCTAAATTATCAAGAATTACATACCCCCTCATTCCAACCTTTGGATTATAAACTTCAATTATTTTTTCAGGACCATAAGCATCGAACTCTACCATTTTATTCGCCTTTTACCTTTATTATAAGTTAGTTTTTTCTTTATTAAGTTTCTTATTAATTCCCTATTAAATCTTTTTTTATTTCTTGAATCCGGATTATATCTCAGATTATTAATGCTTGAAAATAATTTAAGGAACATTTGCTCTTGCTCAACTACAAGCCGGCCCATTATAGAACCAAGTACGTAAAGCATTACACTAATACCAAAGATAGCATATACTGAAGTAAATATCTTAGTAGAATCTTTAGTTGGAACTAAATCTCCATAGCCTACAGTAGTTAGAGTTATGGTTGAAAAATAAAAAGAATCTACATATGACCATGACTCATTATTATGCAAATAAACGGTGCCGATAGTTAAAAGAATCAATACAATCGATATCGGATAGACAAGTTTTAGCACCATAAAACAGATAACTATTTTTTAATATAAAAAGCTATTGCTAATTTATTTCCAGTTTTTTTCTCAAACTTTTTTTGTCAAAACCTATAACCGCATCATTCCATTTTCCATCAATCACAATTACAGGAACACCATGCTGGCCTGTTTTTTCTACCATTTCCCTTGCTGCACTCTTGTTTTCTAGAACATTAATATCCTTATATTTCACATTGTGTTTTTTAAAAAATTCTTTTGTCGCTTTACAATACATACAGGTAGGTGTGCTAAAAATCTTTACGTCGTGTCGTTTTTTTGGTTTTTCTGCCATTTTAACTGACAGCAATTAGATTTATTTATTATTAAATGTTTCTTTTGAATTAAAAGGTATGCTTTTTTGGCGGATTTTTTAAAAATTCATACAATATTCTGATCACCTCATTTATATCGCGCAGATCTGAAATACCTATTGTTGAATGTATGTTTCTAACCGCTACTCCGATTGCTGTTGAAGGCGTTCCTCCCTTTGATAACATGATGTTAGTTGCATCTGTTGTGCCGACAGAAGAAACATCTTTTTGGAGATTAATTTTTAGCTTTTTGGCTATTTTTTCTAGCATGCTATTTAAATGCCTGTCTGCAATCATCTCTGCATCCTTTACTGTTATTACAGGACCATTGCCTAACATCCTTGTTGAGCCAACTGCTCCGTCTCTTGCTGAAACGACATCTATTGCAATCCCCCAATCAGGCTTTAGATTATAAATAGAGGTTTTGGCTCCGTACAAACCAATCTCTTCCTGCACGGTGAATATAAAATATATATCTGCTTTTGCTCTTTTTAGTTTTCTTGCCAACTCTATCAGGATATAGCAACCAATTCTGTCATCAAGCGCTTTTCCAGAAATTACATTCTTGTCACCGAGATACTCCAAATGATGAAGCGGAACTATGTAGCATCCTACTTCAATGCCTTTTCTCTTGCAACCTTCCTTAGTAAGTCCGACATCTACATAAAGTTCTGAAACTGGAGGGATGTCTTTTCTATCTAATGACCTGCCGTCATGAATTTCTTCGAACGTAATGACACCGTGGCAAATCACTTTATTTTTCTGGTCTATGATTTGAACTTTCTGGCCGACTAGAGCTATTGAATCAACACCGCCGATAGCAGTTATCTTAAGATAGCCGTCGTCATCTACCTTGCTCACCATTAATCCAACTTCATCCATATGGGCTGCCAGGATTATTATTGGACCTTTCCCTTTTTTCCTGCAAATTAGATTTCCAAGATTATCTATTTCAATTTTGTCTGCATACTTCCTCATTACTTTTTTAATTAAGTCTCTAACTAAATCCTCATCTCCGCTAGGGCTAACTACATTGATTAATTTTTTAAGAAAATCAATTAATATCTTTATCCACCTCTTATTTCTTAAATTATTACGCTTTTAAATATGTTTTGTTTTATTTCAGATATTTTTCAATCCTTTTCAGCGCTTTTTTTATCAAGAATAGTTTTGTTGCATATGAAAATCTAATATAACCTTCTCCGCATTTGCCGAATTCTGTTCCCGGGACTACTGCAACTTTGGCCTTGTTCAACAGATCTCTAGAAAAATCATAGCTTGATTTCTTTGTTACATATTTTATATTCGAGAATGCATAAAATGCCCCTTTTGGCTCTTTTGTAATTAGATTTATTTTATTCAACCTTTTTACAAGATATTTTCTTCTTCTGTTGTATGCTCTGACCATCCTGTTAATATGCCTATTTGGCAGTGATAGAGCTTTGATTGCCATTAGCTGAGAGATGTGGGGAGGAGATATTGTCAGAAAATGAGATGATTCTATTATTGATTCTGATAGATTTTTCGGAGCGACCACATATCCTACTCTAAAACCGCACATAGCATAACTTTTTGAAAATGTGTAGAGAGAGACAACATAATCTTTCATTCCATTTAGCGACGCTATTGAGAAGTGCTTTTCATCATCATAAATTAGTTTTTCATAAGCCTCATCTGAAAAAATATAGAGATTCTTGTTGCGTGCAATGTCTGCAATTTCTTCGAGTAATTTTTTTGAATAGACTTGGCCTGTTGGATTCGAAGGAGAGTTGATGATAATTGCTTTTGTTTTTTTATTTGCTAATTTTTTTATTTGATCCGGATCTGGCTGAAAATTATTTTTTTCTGCTAATTTATATGAAACTGGCTTTCCGTCGCTTAACTCAATCGCTGGAAGATAAGCCAGATAACCTGGATCTGGAATCAACACTTGGTCATCAGGATCTGTTGTGCTCAGCAATGATGCAAAAATAGCTTCTTGACTGCCTGTTGTCACGATTACATTTTCAGGAGAAGCATTTATCTTGTTCTCTTTCTTTAATTTCTTACAGATTGCTTCCCTTAATTCTTTTAATCCTTGTGTTGGAGTGTAATGAGTTGATTTATGGATTATGCTTGCTCCGTATCTTAACAATGGCTTCGGAGTTGAAAAGTCAGGCTCTCCTGCTGAGAGCGATATAATGCTTTTGACTTCATGCATAATTCTCAGTAATTCAGGAAGAGTAAAATTAGGCAAATGTTTTTCCCTTTCAGAAATCCCTCTCATATTTTTTAAATATAGATTGATATTTATATATCTTATTACACATTTTATTCAAATATTTTTCAAGAAATTTGCTTTACAAGATAAACTTTGTCATTTTTCCTTATGTTTTTATCTAATTTGAAGCTTACTTCCTGGCCTTTAATAGCTGATCGTATTTCCTCATTGTCAAATTTTAGATTATTTATTTTTATTTTTACTGAGCCTGTTTTTTCTCCTTGGATCAACACTTCATCTCCAGCTTTTAATTTACCTGAATTCAATTTTAACGATGCTACCTTAATTTTTTGGTAATAATTTGTAATCTTTCCTATGTATTCTTTATTCATTGTCGCCGAACTTCCCCTTGCTTCTGCAAAATCCTCTGACGATGACTTTCCAAAATAAAATCCTGATGAGAATCCCCTGTTAAATACTGATTTCAGCTCATCAAACAGCTGTTGTTTTTTATCCTCTGTTAATTCATTTTTAAAATATGAGTCAATTGCTTCCCTATATGTTTTTGTTACAGTGAATACATATTCCGGGGATCTTTTCCTGCCTTCTATTTTGAATGAATCTATTTCTGCTTCAATTAGCTTATCTATGAAACTGATTGTGCAGAGATCTTTTGCTGACATCACGTAGTCCTCTCCTAACAACATTGAATTACCGGATTCTTCTTTATCATAAATCAAATATTTTCTCCTGCAGGGCTGCATACATTCTCCTCGGTTTGCACTTTTATTGAATAAATGATGCGAGAGAAAGCAACGACCAGATATAGAGATGCACATTGCGCCGTGGACAAATGTTTCTATCTCCAGATTTGTTTTTGACCTTATCTCTTTTACTTGATCGAGAGTACATTCTCTTGCCAGCACAATTCTCTTTGCCCCTAGCTTTTTGTAAAAATTTGCAGACGACGAGTTTGATATAGATGCTTGTGTTGAAATGCAAACCTCTAAACCCTGCTCTTTGGCTTTTTTAATAACCGAAAAATCCCAACAAATTACCATATCAATATTTGCTTGTTTGGCAGCCTTCAAAACTTCCTCAACGCATTTCAGCTCATTCTCATATACGATTATATTTAGTGTTAGATATGCTTTAATATTATTTTTGTGACAAAAGCCCGTAATCTTCTTCAGATCATCTACTACGAAATTCTTGGCATTCGCCCGCATATTTAAATTTTTTATCCCAAAATAAACAGCATCTGCCCCTGCATCTACTGCGGCCTTCAACATTTCCCAATTTCCTACGGGGGACATTAATTCTGGCTTCTTCATTTTGAATAGATTTTAAACAGTAGAATTTAATTCCTTTTCTATATTTACTATGTGTAATGCGGCAAATCTTTTAATCATTTCTTTGTTAAATACTTCAGGATGAAATAGTAACCCGTAATGATTATTTCTTTTGATTGCTTGTATTGATTTTGAAGACTTTGCTAATAAATAAAATCCTTTTGGTAGTGTTACTGAAAACTGATGCAAAGAATAAACTTTTTTTATGTCTTTAATCAGAGGATCTTCCTTTAATATTTTAATTTCTGTTTGCCCAATTTCTTTTGCTTTCTTTAATTTTGCTCCATTCGTTAAAGCCAATATTTGCATCCCAGAACATATCCCTAAAATTGGCTTTTTGTAATTTTTAATCCAGGAAAAACTTTCTATGTATTTTAAGTATTCATCGTCTTTTAAAGAGGTTCCTGCGATTATTATTTTTTCTGCAGAATTGATATCTTTTTGCCTTAAATTTCTGTAATGAAGAACTTTAAAATCTTTTAATAAATCTGTGATTGGATTAATGAATTCCAAATCATGCAATTTGTATTTGTTGACGTTGATTACTAGAATCATTTTTTGAATAATGGGCAGTCAACAACTTCTGTCTCTGCCTCTCCTCCCTCGAATGCTGGATTAAATCCATATTTTTTGCTTATCTCAATTAATTTTGGAAGAGATTTTTCATCTATAATCTTTCCAATCCAAGAATCGTCTAATCCATCTGCTGCTACTTTTATTACTTTAAATTTAAAATTATTTGCAATCAACTCGTTTAATAATTCAATTTGGCTTTTCTGCCAGAGAGGATTGAAGCAGTAAATATCTAATTCATTACATATTTTTTGCATTCTTGAAGACTGGTATGTTGAAGCTACTGTTCCTGTAATAATCCCTTCTATTTTGTATTTTTTTATTGCTGCTTGAATTGCTTTTTTTAAATCAGACAATTCTTTTTCTTTTTTTCCTGCGGTTGTAACTTTTATTAAAGTTAGCTGCATTTTTTCAGCTAAAATATCAACATTATCAACTGGTGTATGAAACATATAACTATCTTTGTTTTTTGAAACTAGTGTTATTAAGCAAGATATTTCGTGATTGAATTTTTTTGCTAAATACAATGCGTAAGTAGAATCTTTTCCTCCTGAGAATAAAATTGCTAGTTTCATTGTTCTCTTTTCAAATTTTCAAGAATTTCTCTAGTTTCTTTTTTAGGCAACCTGTAGTAAGGTTTTTTTTCTGGATATTGTGACGCTGAAATATTAATGCGTGGAATGTTTTTCAATCTTATTCTATCATCTACATTCATAGTCGTACATTTTAAATGTTCTGCTATTCCTCGTGGAGCAGTTAACCCTTCAAAGATGACTTCTTCAATATTTCTTTGAATCCCACTACTTCTATTGATTAAAAAGTCAATTAAACTTTTATGAGTGATTCTATAGTTTCTATTAATATCTTTTATTGCTTCAAGATGACCTTTTCTTATAAGCGACCTAATAGTTTCATAACTGCAATCAAAAATGTTTTTTACTTCTATTGTAGAATAATTTTTTTGTTTAAAAAAAATACCGGTTATATTCATATCTAAATATTCTATTCCGTGATTATAATCTAATCTTTTAGGACGTCTGGACATATCAAGATTTAAAGAAGGTTAGTTTATAAATATTACTTTTGAGTGGTTATGAAAAGGTTTATATAAGATTTTCTAAAGGGTTATATTTATGCGGGAGTGCCGGAGTGGTCAAACGGGGTAGAAATTTTCAAAATTGCCCGACCTCAAGAGTTTGACTAAGAGAGCTACTGGCTTAGTGCCTACGCAGGTTCGAGTCCTGTCTCCCGCAGTTTGGATAGACATATAAGGTTTGAGATTTTTCTTTTTCTATGGAGAATAATAGCGAGACCTACTGTGCTTACAATGAATGTAGAAGGAAAATTGATTTGAATGGAGACTACCTTCTTGATGAAAAAATGGGAAATTATTTTTGTCATGCTGGTTGCAGGTCCATGTGGGCTCTTGAAGATTTATCTTTCCTATTAGACTTGCGTGAAAAAGGAATAGAAGAAGTGGTTATAAAACGCCAGACCATTAAGCTGTAGTTGAGATTATATTTTAAACGCTAACATTTTTATAGCATTGTTGAGATATTAAAAATGAGAAATTTTAAATAACCATTTAATAATTAGTTTTTATGGAAGAGAGATTTCTTGAAAAACTAAAAAAGATAAGAAGAGGCCCTGCAATTATACTACAGAAAGATGTTGGAGTTATTTTAGCCAATACAAATATTGATAAAAATTCTATTGTGCTTGATGCCGGAAGCGGCTGCGGCGTCTTGACTGCTAATCTGGCAAGATTTGTAAAAAAGGTTTACAGCTATGATAATAGAAAAGAATTTTTAGAAATAGCTAGTGAGAATATAAAAAAATTTAGATTGAGGGACGTTGTTTTCAAGAATAAAGATGTTTTTGATAAAATTGATGAAAAAAACTTGGATCTGATTACTCTTGACATCAAAGACTCGTGGAAAGCTTTAGGGAATTGTAAAAAATCCTTGAAGAAATATGGGGAATTGGTTGTCTATCTTCCGAACATTACACAGGTGCATGAATTTGTGAATAAGCTTGACAAGAATTTTAAGTTAGAAAAAGTTATTGAGAATATTCAGAGAGAATGGGTTGTTGATGAGAGGAGAGCAAGGCCTGAAAACATAGGAATTCTGCATACTGGATTCTTAGTTTTTGTTAAAAAAATTTAACTATTCTTTCTTCTTAAAATTTATGATAAAAAGTTTTTTAAACTAGAATTGAATTTTGTTGAGGCGATGGCTAAGAAAAAAGGTGTGATTGCACAGAGCTTACAGAACTCAATTAAGGATGCTGGCGCTGTTTCTGTGATGGATGGAGCTGGAACTAATTTTGTTAGTCCGTATGCAATTGCAATGCAGGCAAGCCCATTGCAAATAGGATTACTGACATCTATAGCTAATCTTCTTGCTCCATGGTTTCAGATATTTGCCAATAAACTAATGAGAATCAGAAGCAGAAAATTTATTGTGAGCAGAGCAGTTTTATTCCATGCTTTATTGTGGATTCCTTTGGCTTTGATTCCTTTCTTATTTAAAGACTTGTCGTTGAGAACTTGGAGCGTTGTAGTTTTATTTGCTTTAATTGCTATTGTTGGCGGCTTTGCAAGCCCTGCTTGGAGCTCATGGATTGGGGATCTTGTCAAGAAAGAAGAGAAGGGAAAATATTTCAGCAAGAGAAATAAGATTGCTGGCGGGGTTGTGCTGATAAGCAGCTTGTTTGCGGCTTGGTTTCTGAAATTATTCAACGGAGAAAGAAATACTTTAGACGGGGAATCTGTTTTAATAGGATTCAGTATTTTATTTTCTATAGCTTTTTTAGCAAGACTCATCTCAAGATATTATCTCAACAGACAGTATGAACCTAAGTTTAAATATGATCCTGAGAGCTATTTTTCTCTTGGCAGTTTTATAAAGAGGTTAAGGAACAGCAACTTGGGAAGATTTGTTTTATACAGCGCTTTGCTCAGGGCTGCTGTAACTATCTCTGGTCCTTTTTTTGCTGTCTACATGCTGAGAGAGTTGAATTTTAGCTACCCTGCTTATATTTCTATGACAGTTGCAAGCTCCTTGGGAAGTATTGCTATCCTTTCTATCTGGGGAAGATTAGTCGATAGATTTGGAACTGTTAAAGTAATTATAATAAGCGGAATTATGCTGAGTTTTATTCCGTTGTTGTGGCTGATTAGCAGAAATTGGTATTATTTACTGCTGGTGAATGCTTTTGGCGGTGCAGCTTGGGGTGGGTTTGGCCTGGCCGGAGGAAATTTTATTTTCGATGTTGTTCCTAGGGAAAAAAGATCATTTGCATTCGCATATTATAATATTTTCATCGGTGCGGGAATCTTCATTGGCGCTTCTATTGGCGGCTTGATTGCAACACATAGCAGCTTAAAGATTTTGGGGAGTGTTTATCTATTTTTGTTTACGATTAGCGGACTGGCAAGATTGTTTTTTACCTTGATTTTTGTTTTTGGCTTAAGAGAAGAGAGGAGAGTTGAGGACAAGCCCATTGTTGAAATTGCCGGCACAGAATTGATGAGAGGCTTTATCAACGATGTTTTTGTATTTGTGGATAATGCATTACCGAGAAAAGACGCTATTGAAGAAGCGATGAAAGTGAACAGCATAAAGTTGAAAGCAAAGAGAAAAATCCTGAGAAAAAGAATATTGAAATTCAACAGAAAATTTAGCAACAGCAAGGAAAGAAACTTTTTTACAAAAATTTAAAAACGACTCTTACTTGTTTTTTTCATTGCCCGGGTAGCTCAGTCTGGAAGAACCCTTTCGGAAAAAGCGTTCACGGAAAAACAAACTTCACCGAAGAAAAAGGTTCTGGATAAATAGAGCACAGCACTCCTAATGCTGGGGCCGGGGGTTCGAATCCCCTCTCGGGCGAGATTATCTATAAGTCTTTTCCATTTTAATTATTATGCAATAAATTCTAATATTTCCTTGCTATAATGAGGGTTCAAAGAAACATGAATCTCTCCAGTTGATTTTTTAGCAAATAACCTTATCACTTTTTTGCAGTTTTCTTCTATGCTTGATGTATTCCAGAATTGCAGGGATAAAGGATAAGATTATGATTAAGATAATAATAATCGTCAAATTGTTTTTGATATAAGAAATATTGCCAAAATAAAATCCTGAAAAAACAAATGTAGCAACCCAAACTATTCCTCCAATTACATTATAAACTAAAAAAGTAAAATAATTCATCTTTCCGATTCCGGCAATGAATGGAGCGAAGGTTCTAATTATTGGAATAAAGCGTGCAAGCACTATAGTTTTCTTGCCGTGATGATGAAAAAATAATTTTGTTCTTTCTATATGCTCTTGCTTGATAAATTTTGAGAACACTTTTTTTCCAAAATGATATCCGATCCAATAGTTGACGGTATCTCCTAAAATTGCTGCAATTGAAAGCAGCAAGAATAAAAGATAAACATTTAATGCGCCTGTCGCTGCGAAAGTTCCTGAAATAAAAAGCAGTGAATCCCCTGGGAGAAAGGGTGTTAAAACAAAACCAGTTTCCATAAAGATAATAAAGAAGAGCAGAACATAAACAAAATTTCCGTAGCTTTGAATTAATGCTGTGAGATAGGTATCTAGATGTAGAATAAAACCAATAATATTTTTAATCATATTTAATTTTTAATTATAACCTGATTAATAAAGTTTACAGATAGATTTATATATATGTTCTGCTATAAAGACGAGAGAGGTGTAAAAAGAGGATGACTGTTCCTTCAAAAATTGTCCAGGGCATGGGAATAAGGTTTGATGACCCTCATATGGCAGAGCAGAAGCAAGAGCTTAATAGGTTTAGCAAAATAGTTCCTCTTCTTCTACAAAAAGGTATTGACAAGCTTAACTTATCTATGTTCAGTCCAGAGCTTAGAAAAGACCTTTTACTTGCATTGGGCGATGAATACAGGAGAAAAGGAGATTTATATGATTCTGCAAGGGCTTATTTATTAGCAGACAACAAGGATAAATTAAATTTAATTGGGGAAGATTATGAAGTGCTAATGCAGTATGATAACTGTGTTGAGGTGTATAAATTATCTGGGAATCGCTCAAAACTTATGAAAATTGGGAAAAAATGCCTTCAAGAGGGCAATTTAAAGCAGGCTGCCAAGGCATTTATTGCTGCTGATGATACAGAGCATCTTAATTTAGTTGGTGAGAAGTGCATGGATTGCTACAGGTTTGATCAGGCTTTTGAAGTTCTTACATTTTTGCAGGATAAACCAAGATTTTTAATTTTTGGTATGAAGTGCTTAGAGCAGCATGAATATGATTACGCTGTTAAATCTTTCCAGATGGCCGGGGATAAAGAAATGCTTAACAAAACTGGCGATCAATTACTTAAAGAGGAGAGGGTAGAAAAGGCACTAGAGGCTTACAAGCTTGCAGATAATCAAGCCATGGTTGCCTTTATTAAGCAGAATTTT
>CAYJRS010000017.1:0-11462 GCA_964372845.1 Candidatus Woesearchaeota archaeon
TTCACCAAAAGCCTTATAAATTAATATTTGGTATTTTAATTACCCTAAAGAATAGGCGTTGCTCAAAAGTTGAGGGCAAAAAATCATCGCTTTATTCTTAGCAGTGAGGTAACGGGAAGTTACAAAACACGTCGTATATCCTGAAAAGGATGCGATATTAAAGTATGGCTAAAAGACATCATCCAAGACATGGGAGTATGCAGTTCTGGCCGAGAAAACGAGCAAAAAGAATCTATCCTCGTATAAGGTCTTGGCCTGAGATAGGTGGAACTAAATTACTCGGCTTTGCAGGATATAAAACAGGTATGATACAAATAAATATTAGAGATAACACAAGCTCAATCACAAAAGGCCAAATTATTTCTGTTCCAGCAACCGTTATCGAGTGTCCTCCGCTAAAACCTCTTTCTCTTCGTTTTTATCAGCAAACTGATTCTGGATTAAAAGTTGCAGCTGAAATTCCGACGATGCAGTCATTAGAAAAAGAACTGTCAAGAAAAGTAAGATTACCCAAAAAGCATAATGGAAAAATAATTCCAGATAAATTTGATAGGGCAACACTGCAAGTTTATACCCAGCCAAAATTAACTTCAATAAAGAAAAAGCCAGAAATATTTGAAATTGAAGTCTCCAACCCAACGCAGGATTTTATAAAAGATGTTTTCAATAAGGAGATAAAAATAAAAGATATTTTCAGAGAAGGGCAGTTTATCGACGTGGAAGCAGTGACAAAAGGAAAAGGGTTTCAAGGCCCAGTAAAAAGATTTGGCATCAGTTTAAGGAAGAAAAAATCAGAAAAGACAAAGCGCGGCCCAGGATCACTAGGCCCATGGAGGCAGCAGCAGCACACAATGTATAGGATAGCACATGCAGGCCAAATGGGCTTTCACACAAGGACAGAATACAACAAACTTTTATTAAAAATTTCTTCCAAGCCAGCAGAAATAAATCCAAAATCAGGCTTCAACAAATTTGGTTTGATTAAAACAGATTACGTATTATTAAAAGGGTCTATTCCAGGTTCTAAAAAAAGATTAATTAGGTTAAGAGAGCCAATAAGGTCAAAATCAAAACCAGTTACAATTGAATTACAATGACGACAGCAAAACTATACAGCGTTCAGGGAACAGAGTTGAAATCAATTCCTCTGCCAGAGCAATTTGACGAAGAGATAAATCAAGATTTAATAAAGAGGGCAGTAATTTCACTGCAGCAAAATTCTAGGAAAAAATACGGGGCTTTTGAAGAGGCAGGAAAAAGATCCTCTGCAAAATTATCGAAGAGAAGAAGAAGGTATAGAGGAAGCTACGGGAAAGGGATTTCAAGAGTTTCAAGAAAGATTATGTGGAGGCGCGGCAGTCAGTTTGGCTGGGAAGGTGCCTTCGCCCCAGGAACAAGGGGGGGCAGAAAAGCCCATCCTCCGAAATCAGAAAAGTCTTTTTTAGTGAAAATCAATAAGAAGGAAAGAAGAAAAGCAATAAGATCAGCAATAGCTGCAACAATTGTAAAAGATCTTGTTTCTGTCCGTCATAAAATTCCGAAGCAGGTTCCTGTAATATTAGAATCAAAGTTCGAATCACTTAACAAAACAAAGCAAGTAAAAGAGTTGTTATTGAAATTGGGGTTTGAAGATGAGCTCGAAAGGATAAGCAAAAAAAATGTAAGGGCAGGCAAAGGAAAAATAAGAAACAGGAGATACAGAATCAGAAAGGGACCATTAATTGTGTTATCAAATCCTTGCCCTCTAGAAAAAGCATCAGGAAATTTACAGGGAATAGAAACCTCACTAGTTGAAAATTTAAATGCAGAACTATTAGCTCCAGGTTCGATCCCAGGCAGATTGGTTATCTGGTCAGAAAACGCAATACAAAAAATGGAGAAAGAAAAGTTATTCACAAACAATCAGATTAAAAAAGAAAAGTCAGAAACAGCCAAGGAGGAATAAAAATTAAAAATTAAGAAATGAAAATGAAGAAAGCCGACAACTATTCAATCATTATAAATCCTTTAACAACGGAAAAGGCTGTAAAATTAATGGAAGCAGAAAACAAATTATTATTTAGGGTGCATAAAAAAGCAAAAAAGCCAGAAATAAAGAAGGCCATTGAAGATTTATTCAGGGTCAAGGTGCTGAAGGTGTCAACATTTCACACGCCTCGAGGGGAAAAACGTGCTTATATAAAATTATCACCAGAGAATCCAGCGATAGATATTGCAACTCAATTAGGATTGATGTAAAATGGGAAAGAGAATAATACAACAGGCAAGAGGGCATGGAAGTTTAACATACAGATCTCCTAGTCACAGATTTATTGCAAAGCCGATCCATCGCCAACTGGATGAAAGAGAGAAAAAAGGAATCGTAAATGGAATTGTAAAAGATATAATAAAGTGCCCCGGCCATTATTCTCCGCTAGCTGAAATATTATACGACGACAATAAAACTAGTTATATAATTGCAGCAGAGGGATTAAGAGTGAATCAGGAAATTTCATCAGGAACCTTGGCAGCAGTAAAGCCAGGCAATACACTACCATTAAAAAATATTCCGGAAGGAGTTTCAATTTACAACATAGAAAGTCAGCCAGGTGATTTGGGAAAATTTGTAAGGACTTCAGGGACATCAGCGAGAATAATCTCAAAGATGAAAGGAAAAATAGTTATTAAATTTCCTTCTCAAAAAAGAAAAGAGCTCAATCCAGAATGCAGGGCAACAATAGGGGTTATCGCAGGCACTGGCAGAACAGAGAAGCCAATGTTCAAAGCCGGAAATTCATATTATAAGATGAAAGCTCGCAACAAATTATATCCAAGAACCGCAGCAGGAGCGATGAATGCAACTGATCATCCTTTTGGCTCTGGAAGAGGCGGTCCAACTTTCGGCGGAAAAAGCTCGAGCATAGCTCCGAAAAATGCCCCTCCAGGAAGAAAGGTCGGAATGTTAAGACCAAGGCGTACAGGCAGGAGAAAATGATACAGAACCTTACTTACAGAGGAAAAACACTAGAAGAATTAAAAGAACTTAGTATTAAAGAGTTTGCAGCGCTGCTTCCTGCAAGACAAAGAAGATCTCTGCTTCGAGGTTTAAAGTCAGAGCAAAAAAAATTCCTACAAAAGCTAAGAGCATCTCAAAAAACTGTTAAAACTCATTTGAGAAACACAATCATAATTCCAGAAATGGTTGGCAAAAACATACTTGTGTATAATGGAAAAGAATTTCTTCCTACGAGGATAGAAGTTGATATGCTAGGGCATTACATAGGCGAATTTGTACTAACAAGGAAAAGTGTTAAGCACTCATCACCAGGAGTTGGTGCGACCAAGTCCAGTGCCGCAGTCTCGGTAAGATAAAATGGAAAAATCAGAAGCGATAGCAACAGCAATGGGGGAATTGCCTATATCGACTAAGCAGTCTGTAGAGATATGCAATTTATTAAGGGGGAAAACATCAGACAAAGGTAAAAAGATTCTCGAGCTTGTGATTGATAAAAAATATCCTGTTCCTTATCGAAGATACATGCATGGAGTCGGTCACAAATCTGGAAAGATGGCATCGGGAAGGTATCCAAAAAAAGCATCTTCACACATATTGACAATTTTAAAAAGCGCAGAATCAAATGCGCAAAACAAAGGGCTCTCAGCCCCATTTAAAATAAAGGAGTTAATTGCTAATCAGGCGACAAGAAGCTGGCACTTCGGCAGGCACAGAAGAAGAAAAACAAAAAGAACCCATATAAAGATTGTTTTGGAGGAAGTAAAGAAGTCTAAGGAAAACAAATCTAAAGAAAATCAAATCAAGAAAAAATGATAGAAAGAAATATACTCTCTCAAAAGATGAAGGAATTTAAGATACGCGAGTTCATAGCAAGAAAGTTTATGAAAACAGGCTACAGCCGTACAGCAATACAGAAAACCCCGCTCGGAGACAAAATTATAATATATACTACGCGCCCGGGATTAGTAGTGGGAAGAAAAGGTGAAAATATAAAGAAGCTGACTTTAGTATTAAAAAACAAGTATCATCTGGAGAATCCGCAAATAGAAATCGGCGAAGTGGAAAATCCGTTTTTTGACGCTCAATCAATTGCAGAAAAAATCGCTTATTCTCTAGAAAAGTTTGGCTCTACAAGTTTCAAATCAATAGGCTACAAAACTCTGCAGTCAATAATGGATGCAGGTGCATTAGGAGCAGAGATAGTTATTTCTGGAAAAATACCGAGTGCAAGATCAAGATCGTGGAGGTTTGTAAACGGTTACTTGAAAAAATGCGGTTTTATTTCAGACACAGAAGTAATAAGAGGAGAATCAACAGCGCATCTAAAAGTAGGCGCCGTAGGAATTGCAGTAAGTATAATGCCCAGAAATGTAAAACTTCCGGATAGAATTTTATTTAAAAATACAGAAGAGCAAGCATCACAAATCAAAGTAGATAAAGTAGAAAAGGTAGAAAGCGAAGTTGATATAATAAAGAAGTCAAAGGAGAAAAGGAAGCAGAAGAAAAATGAAGAAGAAAGATCTGAAAAAGATAAATCCGGCTGAGCTCAGAAAAAGAATTGAAGAGCTGAAAAAAGAATTGATGAAGTACAATTCGCAGGTATCAACAGGTGCACCCTCGGAAAACCCGGGGAAAATCAGGGCCGTTAAAAAAACAATAGCAAGAATAAATACACTCTTAAGCAAATACGAAACACAGGAGGCGAGATAAAAAAGCAATGCCCGAAATAGATCCTATAACCGGATTACCAAAGGAGCTAGGTGTTTGGGAAAGCATCACAAAAGAGACCCAGACAATACAGATTAAGAGAATAAAGAAAAAATTCGGAAAAATCGCCACACAGATTGAAGGGATTAACAGAAAAGAAGTCAACATAAAAGAGCTTGGAAAGAAACTGAAATCAAAGTTGGCATGTGGAGGCACAGTGAAAGACAACAAAATAGAATTACAGGGGGATCATGCGCAGCAGGTTAAAGAAGAGCTCGTAAAACTTGGGTTCAATCCGGATTCAATCAAGATCATATGAACGAGAAAAAATTGGTAAAATATGAATTCATTGGAACAGAGATTGAAATAATAGATGCGGGAAATAAATCCCTTATCGGGATCAATGGGAGAATAGCAGATGAAACAAGAAATATGTTCGTATTGGACAATGGAAAAAGAATAATCAAGTCGCAATGCATATTCAAGATGAAAATAAACAAAAAAACAGTTGAAATCAATGGAAAAGTCTTGGTCGGAAAGCCAGAAGACAGAGTTAAGAAGCAGATAAAATGAAAAAGAAATCAAGAAAGAAAATAAATCCTCATGGAAGAACATTTTCAGGGATAGTTGTATCCAAAAGGATGCAGAAAACAGCAAAGGTCGTTTGGGAAAGAAGGATTTATCTGAGAAAATATGAAAGATATGGGAAAAGAAGAAGCAGCGTTATGGCTCACGTTCCAAATAACATCGAAGTGAAAGAAGGAGATAGAGTAGTAATAAAAGAGTGCAGGCCGATAAGCAAAACAAAACATTTCATAATTATAAAAAATGAAAGCAAGTAAATCAAATATCACAAGGGCATTGCCCATCCATACAGAATTGGAAGCCTGCGATAATTCAGGTGCAAAAGTCCTGTATATAATTTCTGTAAAAGGTCACAAGACAAAGAAAGGAAGAAGATCAGCAGCAGGAGTGGGAGACTTTGTAACTGCGGTCGTTAAAACAGGCATACCATCGATGAGAAAACAGAAAGTGTATGCAGTTATAGTCAGGCAGAAAAAAGAATTCAGAAGGCAGGATGGAACAAGGATAAAATTCGAGAGCAATGCAGCTGTTGTATTAAAGGATGAAAAAGGAAATCCAAAGGGAACATTCATAAAAGGTCCTGTTGCAAAAGAAGCAGTCGAGCGATGGCCGGGAGTGGCAAAGATCGCTTCTATCGTGGTGTAGCGTGGTAAAATGAAAAATAAGTTTTCAAATTCATGGGTTTCAAGCAGGCAGAGAAGAAAGCAGAGAAAATATAGATACAATGCTCCTCTGCATATCAAGCATAGATTTGTGTCAGCTCATCTGTCAAAAGATCTTGCAAAAAAATATCACATAAGGAACATCCCCGTTAGAAAAGGCGACACAGTAAAGATTGCAAGAGGGAACTTCAAGGAACATCTAGGAAAAATTGAAAGAGTGTTCTTGAAAAAAACTAGAGTGTATGTAGAGGGGGCGCAGATAATTAAGAAAGATGGCGCAAAAGTTTTCTATCCCATCCATCCATCTAACTTAATCATAACAAGTCTAAATCTGGAAGATAAAAGGAGGCAGGTTATATTGCAGAGAAAAAATGTCAAAACACCATCTTAAATCCATTGCAGCTCCTAAATCCTGGCCCATAAAAAGGAAGGAGCATATTTTTGTAGCAAGGCCGAATCCAGGGCCGCATAAACTAGAGAACTCTATGCCAATAAGTTTGATTCTAAAGATGCTGCTGCAAGTGAAAACTGCAAGAGAGGCAAAACAAGTTATAAATCAAAGAAAAATCTTAGTTAATAAAAAGCCAATTGACGATATAAGATTTCCTGCAGGGTTATTCGACGTAGTGGAATTCTCAGACAAATATTTTAGGATTCTTCTAAACAATAGGGGGAAGTTGATCTTCAAGGAGATAAGCAAAGCAGAATCAAGCATACTCCTGTGTAAAATCATTAAAAAAACAAGGCTTAAGGGAAATAAGACCCAATTGAATTTCCATAACGGTTTTAATATCTTGGTTGAAAAAAACGAAAATGATTACAAGGCTAATGATGTGCTCATCTTGGGAAACGAAAATAATGAAATCAAAGACAGGATAAGTTTTGAAAAGGGAAACTTAGTTTACATCATCAAAGGAAAAAATTTGGGAAAAACAGCACGCATAGAGGAAGTTCATGAAAAGCCGCCTTTCAATAATCAAATCACAGTAAGTATAGATGATAAGAAAATGAATCTTCCGAAAGACTATGTTTTCTTAATGGGCAAGACAAAGCCGATCATCACATTATCTGAAAAATCATTATCTGAAAAATGAACAAGATGAAGGAAATACGGATAGAGAAAGTAACTCTTAATATAGGAACAGGAGAAGCCGGGAATAAATTAGATAAGGCAATGAAATTATTGCAAACACTAGCAAATCAAAAACCAGTTCCGACGACGGCAAAAAAAAGGATCCCTACTTGGGGTGTTAGGCCGGGAATGACAATAGGTGCAAAAGTAACTCTAAGGAAGAACCAAGATATAGTAGTTGAAAAAATGCTCAGGGGTGTGGGGAACAAGCTAAGTTTAAAGAAAATAGGCGAAGGGACATTTTCATTTGGTGTCCCAGAATATATCCAGCTTCCGGATGCAAAATACGACATGGAAATAGGTATCATAGGATTTGGCATCATGGTTACTTTAGAAAGGCCGGGATTTAGGATAAAGAGAAGAGCTGTTAAGAAAACGAGTATTCCTCGAAGGCATTTAATCTCGAAAGAAGAAACAGCTGATTTTTTGAAGGCAAAATTTAACACAAAAATTACTGATTAAAATGACGTCTAAAAGCTATACAAAGGTATTCAAGCAGTTGAAGGTAAAGCCAGCAAAGCTAGCTAAATTCAAAAAGCATAATAGGCCAAAAAAAAGAAGTTTTGGTTTAGGGGCAAGAAAGTGCAAGCGTTGCGGTAGATACGGCGCGCATGTAAGCAAATATAATCTGCATTTATGCCGGCAGTGCTTCAGGGAAATCTCAACGCAGATAGGTTTTAGGAGGTACTATTGAAAATGACAGTTAATGACACCTTAGCTAATGCAATGTCAAAAATACAGTTTTATGAAGTAACAGGCAAAACAGAGGTTGCTATTTATCCGACTTCAAAAACAATAAAGAAAATACTGGAAATAATGAACAGCTATAACTACATAGGAAATTACAAGGCTACTAAAACAACTAGAGGCGAAACTTTAAGTTTAAATCTCCTCGGGAAAATCAACAAATGCGGCGTCATAAAGCCCAGGTTCAACGTTAAGAAAGACGGATTCGAGAAGTTTGAAAGAAGATACCTTCCAGCTAAAAATTTTGGATTCATCATAGTCTCAACTTCAAAAGGAATTATGACGAATGAAGAAGCAAAGGAGAAAGGCATCGGCGGCAAACTGATAGCTTACATTTACTGATGAAAATAAAAGAAATAAAAAAGGAAATAGAAATTCCAGAAGGATTAGGAGTCAACATAGACGGTAAAAGAGTAATTGTTAAAGGACCTAAAGGAGAAAACTCAAGAGAGCTGCTTTATCCAAAAATTAAACTAGCACAAGAAGGCAATAAAATAATCTTGTCTGCTAAAAATGCTACTAAAAGGGAAAAGACAATGATGGGTACATATTCAGCGCATATAAAAAATCTGTTGGTAGGTGTGAAAAATGGTTTCGATTATAAGTTAAAAATATGCTCTGGTCATTTTCCTATGACTGTATCAGTAGAAAACAGCAAGGTGATGATTAGCAACTTTATGGGAGAAAAAATACCTAGGAGAGCTAAAATCTTTCATGGAGTTAATGTAAAAATTGAAGGAGACACAATTACTGTTTCCGGGTTTGACAAAGAAAAAGTAAGCCAGTCAGCAGCAAACATAGAGCTGGCAACCCGCAGAACAGGATTCGATAAACGCGTCTTTCAAGACGGCTGTTATATATTTTCTAAAGCAGGTAAGGAAATAAAATGAAACTGAAATTTTTAAGACAAAATTCTAACAGGAAAAAACTGAAGCAGAAATGGAGAAAGCCTAGCGGTATCCACTCAAAGCTAAGATTAAATAAAGCAGGTCACAGAAAAAAACCCTCACCAGGTTTTCGAAATCAAAAAAAAGAAAGAGTATCGAATGTAAGCCTGATTAATAGTATTTATGATCTGAGTAACGCAAAGCAGTCAATCCTGCTTTCATCAAGTCTAGGTTTAAAGAAAAGATTAGAAATATTGAAAAGAGCCAGAGAATTAAATCTGAATATTTTAAATATAAAAAATCCCGACGAATTTATTAAAAAAGCGAATGAGTCATTGGAAAAAAGAAAGCACGAAAAGAAAAAGAAAGAAACAGAAAAAAGCAAGTCAAAAGAAAAGTCAGTAAAAGAAGCAGAAAAGAAAAAGCAGGATGAAAAAAAGGCAGGGCAGGAAAAAGAAGTGGAAAAATCCAAACCAAAGCCTGAAGCAACCCAGGTTGTTAAGGAAAAACCAGGAGACATTGGGCATAAGCAGCAGAGTCAAATTATAAGGCCAACAGCGCCAAAACAAAAATGAAATTAACAACCCAACGCAGGATTGCCGCACAAGTTTTGAAAGTCGGTGCTGGAAAAATATGGTTCGATCCTGAAAAGTTAAGCGATATAAAAGAAGCGATCACGAAATCAGATATAAGGTCTTTAATAAAAACAAAGGTAATCAAGGTTAAAAAACTCCCTCAGCAATCAAGAGCAAGAGCTAGAAGAATAAAAATTCAGAAAAGAAAAGGCTTAAGAAGCGGATCAGGGTCAAGAAAGGGAAGGCGTACAGCAAGGTTGTCCAGAAAAAGAACTTGGATAGCTAAGATAAGGGTTCAAAGATCCTTCTTAAAGTCCCTAAAAAGAAAAGATCTCATAGAAAATAAAACCTATAATGACTTAATGGCAAAAGCAAAGGGAGGATTCTTCAGAAATAAAAGGCATATTAAAACTTATTTAAAGGAGAGGAATATTCTAAAGACAATAAAGGAAAATGAATAAAAGAAGCTCATATAAAAGGAAAACCAAGGGGAAGACAGACTACAAAAAGCGTTTGTCATTGTTGAAGTCAAGAAAGCCAAGGCTGGTAATCAGAAAGTCCTCGAAGAATATTCAGCTTCAGCTTGTCGAGTATGCTAATAATGGAGACAGAATACAGATATCATCGCACTCTAATCAACTTAAAAAATTAGGATGGGGACATCACAATGGAAATATTTCATCTGCTTATCTCACAGGTTTAATATTGGGTTTGAAAGCAAAATCAAAAAACGTAAAAGAAGCAGTTTTAGACATTGGTTTAAATAGATCTGTTAGAGGATCAGTTTTGTATGCTGCTTTAAAAGGAGCTGTAGAGAGTGGTTTAAATATCGCTCATTCAAAAGAAGTTCTGCCAAAAGAAGAAATAATAGAGAGCAAAGATGGATTTAAAGAAATGAAGGAGAAAATATTAAAGCAAAAATGGTAAATATTAAAGCAAAAATGTTAAAGAAAAAAAAAGAAGATCTTCCCAGGGGTACCACCAAAAAAAGTTTTGACAAGGAAGCTTGGAAGCCCAAAACAGAGCTTGGAAAAAAAGTAAAGTCAGGCGAAATCAAATCTATGGAGGAGGTAACAGAGCTTGGTAATAAAATTTTAGAGCCGGAGATTGTAGACTCTCTGCTCCTAAATCTAGAATCGGAATTTATCAACATCGGTCAGTCAAAAGGAAAATTCGGAGGGGGAAAAAGAAGTATCTGGAGGCAGACGCAAAAGAAGACAAAAGAAGGAAACAAGCCAAAGTTTTCAACAATGATTGTCGTCGGAAACAGAGATGGCTACGTTGGTTTGGGAAGGGGCAAGGCAAAAGAAACAATGCCAGCGAGGGAAAAAGCACTAAGACAGGCAAAATTGAATATTATCAAGATAATTCGGGGATGCGGATCATGGGAAGGATTGCCAGCTCCGAACTCAATTCCATTTGCTGTTTGGGGAAAATGCGGCTCAGTCAGGATCAAATTAATGCCTGCGCCAAATGGAATTGGACTATGCATAGAAAATGAGTGTAAGAAAATGCTTGCACTTGCAGGAATCAAGGATGTTTATTCAAAAACTTTCGGGCAGACAAAGGTAAAAATTAATCTGCTGCAAGCGTGTTTTAACGCACTTAAAAGTCTCTCGTCTGTAAAGATAAATCCAGATCAGATGAAGAAATTAGGATACACGGAGGGTCCTTTAAATCCTTTAAATCATTTAAATGAAAAGACAGAAGATAGCAGTAATTAGGATAAGAGGATCTATTGGAATAAGAGAAGAAATAAGAGATACCTTTAAGCTTCTAAGATTATATAAAAAAAATTACTGCATTGTAATTGAAAACACTCCTCATTATATAGGGATGTTAAAAAAGATCCAACACTATGCAACATGGGGGGAGTTAAATCAAGAAACATTTAAAGCAATGCTGGAAAAGAGGGGGAGATTAGCAAGAAAAAAAAGCCTCACTTCCCAATATCTGAAACAAAAAATAGATCTTGATTTTGACACATTTACAAAAGAGTTCTTCGATTTCAAAAAAAGTCTAAAAGATATTCCAGGACTAAAATTATTTTTCAGACTGCCACCTCCAAGAAAAGGATTTGAAACAAAAGGCATTAAGGTTCCTTTCAGCCAAGGCGGAGTGTTGGGATACAGAAAAGAAAAAATAAATGATCTGATAACGAGGATGATATAG
>CAYJRS010000017.1:11562-15239 GCA_964372845.1 Candidatus Woesearchaeota archaeon
ACATGACAACGTATAAAAGAAAAAAAGTTGTAAAGTATCGTGGTAGTCACACACATGGAGGCGGAGCAAAAAAGAAAAGAAGAGGAGCAGGTCATAGAGGTGGAAGAGGTTTAGCAGGCTCAGGCAAAAGAGCGCATCATAAAAAACAGTTGATATTCAAGCTTTTCGGAAAGGATTATTTTGGAAGGAAAGGGTTTCACAGCAAGAGAAAAGAAAAAATAAAAGCTGTTAACATTTCATTCTTAGAAAACAATTTTGAAAGATTAATGAAGGAGAAATCAATTGAGAAGAAGAATGATGTATATGAAATCAGCATGGACAAATTAGGTTATGGTAAACTGCTGTCTTCAGGAATGCCGACAAGGAGATATAAAGTAAAATCAAAAAAATTCTCAAAGAAAGCAAAGGAAAAAATAGAATCTGCTGGAGGAGAAATTGTTAGCTCTTAAAAGCATATTATCAAATCTGCCGGAAATTAAAGGCCCTGCTGAAAAAAGACTGCCGTTCAAGGAAAAGTTGAAATGGACCCTGATAATTTTGGTTCTGTTTTTCATATTATCTGTAATTCCATTATTTGGATTGGGAGAAAATGCATTAGCTAATTTTCAATTTCTCTCAGTAATCTTGGCAGCCCCATTCGGCTCTATCTTATCACTAGGAATCGGGCCAATAGTGACAGCTTCAATTGTGCTCCAATTATTGCAGGGATCAGGTATTTTAAAAATAGACACGCACACACATGAAGGCAGAGTGTTTTTTCAAGGATTGCAAAAAGTCTTGGCAATTTTCTTTATAGTCTTTGAAGCATCAATTTTTGTTTTAATGGGGGGATTATCACCTTCAGCTTCTTTGCATCCGGCTGCATTCAGAAACACACAGCTTCTTCTAATAGCTCAATTAACATTAGGAGGCCTAATTGTCTTGTTTATGGACGAGGTTATTAACAAGTGGGGCTTCGGCTCAGGAATCTCATTGTTTATTGCAGCAGGAGTTTCAGCGGAAATTTTTGTTCGTACTTTCTCCCCATTGACTCAAGCAGGAATATTAGCATTTGGCACAGGGCAAGCGCCAATAGGGCAAGTATGGGTATTCTTAAGATCATTAGCTTCTGGGAATCCTTCAGGAGCCTTGCTGGCATTATCGGCAATATTAGCAACAATAATAGTTTTCGGATTAGCAGTTTATGTACAAGCAATGAAGGTTGAAATTCCTTTATCATTCGGAAGGATTAGAGGACATGGAATAAGGTGGCCGTTAAATTTCATATACACCTCAAATATTCCAGTTATCTTAGTGGCAGCTTTAATTGCAAACCTACAACTATGGGCGAGATTGATGCAGGGATGGGTCCAAGGCTCATCAGGAATTTTACTATGGATTTCGCAACACATCTTTGGCCAATTCCAAGGTAATAGTCCTATTTCAGGTTTGGTTAGGTGGGTCACACCACCAAATCTAGTCAATGAAGTTTTCGCAGCATTTTCCTCTGGCTCATTTAATTGGCAGGTCTTCGGACAAGCATTTACTTATGCATTGTTCCTTATTATTGGAGCAGTTATATTCTCAATATTTTGGATGCAGACAGCAGGTATGGATGCAAAAAGCCAGGCAAAAAACATTATGGCTTCTGGCTTACAAGTCCCAGGATTTAGAAGAGATGAAAGGGTATTAGAAAGAATTTTAAAACGCTATATTTTTCCGTTAACTGTAATGGGCGGGATTGCAATAGGTTTGTTAGCAGCTTTTGCTGATATTCTTGGGGCATTAACCTCAGGAACAGGAGTCTTGCTGACGGTTATGATAATTTATAAATTGTATGAAGAAGTTGCACAGCAGCACATGATGGACATGTATCCTGCTTTAAGGAGGATGATGGAATAAAATGGTGCTTGACAGTTTTTTCAATTTTATTTTCGGCAGATTGATAGCATGGAACCCGTTAGCAGGGATCATAATAATATCTTTTATTTTGATGCTCTTCACAACGATAATCTACAAATATTTTACAGATCAAGAAGCTTTAAAAGGAATAAAGCAGGAGATTAAAGAAATTCAAAACGAGATGAAGGAGTTTAAGCATGACACAAAAAAAGTGATGGAGCTGCAGAAAAAATCCTTTGAAAAAACAATGGAAACATTTAAGCATCAAATTAAACCAATGCTGATAACATTCATTCCGTTTATTATCTTGCTTCCGTGGATAAGGAATGTCTACACTCCATATGGAAAGATTTTTCTAGGGTTGGGTTGGTTTGGTACTTATTTCATATTCACCATAGTTTTCAATATAGCTTTAAGGAAAATATTAAAGGTGCATTAAAATGCCATCGCCAAAACATCGCTCAAGAAGATTTAGAAGAGTTTTTGTTAGAACAGCCTCTCAAGTAAAACTGCATTATAGAAAAAGAAAGCCATCAAAACAAAAATGTCCTGAATGTGGAAATTTATTAAAAGGAACTGCAAGAGTTAGAGCAACACAGTTAAGGACAATAGCAAAAACAAAAAAAGTTCCATCAAGAAAGTTTCCAAATCTCTGCTCGCAATGTTCAAGAAAAAAGTTGATTGAAATGGCAAGGAGCATGAAATGGTAGAAATCGGACAGTTAGTCATGAAAGTAGCAGGTAGAGATAGCGCAGAAATCGGCGTTGTAGTAGACATCATCGACAGCAATTATGTTCTAATCGACGGAAATGTAAGAAGAAAAAAATGCAACATTAAGCATCTGGAATTTTTGGATAAAGTATTGAAAATTAAAAAAAATGCAACTACAGAAGAGATCAAAAAAGAGCTGGAGAAATTAGGAATTAAAATCGTATTAAAGGGGAAAAAGAGAGAGAAAAAACAGCGCATTAGAAAACAAAGAAAGGTAAAAGAGAAAGAAATAAAAACAAAAGCCCCCACTAAGAAAAGGGAATAAAATATGCATAAAATAACTTCAAATATTTCTAGTTGGATTGCGATAGTTGTGAGTATAGTCGGGATATTAGCCATAATCTTATTAACACTTAAGTTTTTAGGAGTTATTTAGAGAGATGAATTTAAAAATATTAATTAATATAAATAAGGATGGATAAAAATAAAAAATGCATGTACTAAAAACAAAATTCCATAACAATCCAAACATTGGTCTATATGCGCTTGCTACAGATTCTTATTGCTTGCTTCCTAAAAATTTAAGTAAACAGCAGGTTGAAAGCATAAAAGAAATCTTAAATGTTCCAACATACCAGATAACAATCTACAACACGAACTTAATAGGTGTATTCTGCACAGGCAACGAAGATTATTTATTTATTCCCGACTTTATTCCTCAACATGAATTAAATGATCTGGAAAGAATAAAAGGGATAAAAATAATTCAGCTTTACACAAGGTTCACAGCATTAGGAAATAATATCGTGATTAAAGACAGAACTTGTTTAGTTAATCCTCATCTTGAGACGGATGTAAAGGACAAGCTTAAAGAACTTGGATTCAAAGTCAGCGCTTTTGAAATTGCAGAAAATCCTACTGTAGGGACCTGCACAGCATTAAATCATAAAGGCTGTTTATTACACAGAGATGCAACCAATACAAGAAAAATCTCTGCTTTTTTAAATCTCCCGACCGATATTGGTACTGTAAATTTTGGAAGCCCGTATGTAAGATCAGGGTTAATAGTAAACTGCAACGGCTAC
>CAYJRS010000018.1:0-14018 GCA_964372845.1 Candidatus Woesearchaeota archaeon
AATATAAACATCGATAGATAATGGGCACTCGTCATAAACTCATAATAGGAAATTGTATGAATATGGAAGAAATAGAAGATAAAAGCATTCACTTAATGATTACTTCGCCGCCTTATTTCAATGCACCTTTTGATTACAAGGATCTGTTTAACAATTACCATCAATTTATAGGCGTAATAAAAAATTTTGCTAAAGAAGCTTATAGGGTTTTAGCCGAAGGGAGAATTGCTGCAGTCAATATAGATGATATGTTGGTTAATAGTGAGAAATTTCCTATTGTTGCTGATCTTGTAAAGATATTTCAACAAGCTGGCTTTAAGTATAGAGATAGGATTATATGGAAGAAGCCAGAAGGGTATGTTAGGATTAGCAGAAGAAGCGGGGTAATTTTGCAGAATCCTTATCCAATGTATTATTATCCTGATAATCTACTAGAAAGCATAATCATCTTTCAAAAAGGTAAATTTGATTATAAATCAATTCCTCAAGAGATAAGAGAAGCATCAAAAGTAGATATTAAAGAAATCCAAAAAAATAAATGGTTCTTAACATTATGGGAGATGACTAATGTGCTTCCTAATTCAGAATTGGAAAAAGACATTGCAGCTTTTCCTGATGAACTCCCATATAGGATAATAAAATTATTTTCCTATGTTGAGGAAACTGTTTTAGATCCTTTTGCTGGCAGCGGTACCACAATGAAAATGGCAAGAAAGCTAGGTAGAAATAGTGTGGGAATTGAAATTAAAAAAGAGCTTGTACCAATAATAAAGAAAAAAATTGGATTTGATGGGCAAAAAAAATTAAGTAATGATGAAGATAAGTTTGAGTTAATAATCAGGAAAAAACCAAAAAAGATAAAAGAAGAGCTTATTATAGAAGCATAAAATGGAGATTTCTGCGAAAATTAAAGAAATAAAATACAAAGTGCTTCTTTGTAGGGAACTAAAGTCATATAATCTTGATGATTTTGGTACTGCTCTTTCAAAAGATGCTACATTTCTTCTAAAAATTGATGATAAAAACCAATTTGTTGTAAGTTGGTGGGTTTCTGCCAAAAGAACAAGATCCTATCCTTATTCTAGAGTATATGACTCTTTAGGATTTGCAGGTAGAAAGATAACGATAATTCCAATATTTAAAGATGAAGGTAAAGAAGGTGATAGAGATTTTCTACAATGGGACACCATTTCATTAATGAGTTTATTAGGTGTATATGTTATAATTGCTTGTTATGTTGATGCTATTCCAAGTTCTAGATATAAAAAGAAAATTACTGAACAAAGATTTGATGTTGAATATCTTAAAGATGAAATCAAAAAGATACTTTCTTATCAATCTGATGCTTTACATTGGAATCTTTCTCAAGTTGATAGGATTGGAGAAATTGGAAACAAGGCAATAGAGGGTTATAAGAAAATTTCCAAAAAATTAAATATTGAAATGCATTCAATGAAATTAGCTGAGAAAAGAATAAATAATTTGAAACAAAGTAAAGAAGTTTTTATGAAATTTTCTAGAAATCTTGCTGCATCAGCACAGAAGAGGGAAATGGTAACGATACAGCCAAAAGAGAAGCTAAAAGGCAAAAAAGGAATGATAACAATCACAAATTATTTAGGTGGGCATTATTATTTTACAGCAGATGAAGTGGAGATTCATGATAACGAGATCTATTTGATTGATGCCAAACACACAAAAACTGATAAACTGCCTGCTTCTGAAGATATAAAAGATGCTTTGCTGAAAATGATATTATTTACAAATTTGGAAAATGTTAAATTCAATGGGAAAAAGTATAAAGCTGTTGTGGTATTAAAAATGACAACTGGAAATGCATTTAAAGTTATATCAATTAAAGATTCTCAAAAAGATATATTTGAAGCACTCAAAAATGAGGCAAATAATAATGGATTCAGGGTCTTAGTGAATGGGGATTATATTTTATAGGACGTCGGAAAAAATTTTTCAACCGAAACCTTTATAAAGTTTTGCTCAGATTTTCTGCTTGGATGCTCAAAATTATATCATTTTTTGCCAGATTAGATAGAGCTATTTAATATCTAAAATAACAGCTTATAGCTAGCGGAGGCCAACTTGGTTAAAAAGCAAATTCAGATTGAGAATCATGTCCTGCTGTTCAAGCATGAAAAACTAAATGATAAGGCTTCTGAAGAATTATTAAAAAAATATAACATTTCTAGTTCACAGCTTCCAAAGATTTACAAAAAAGATCCTGCATTGAAGGGCATGGATGTTAAAGCAGGCGACATTATAGAGGTTGAAAGAGAAAGCCCGACTGTAAATAGGGTAAAATTCTACAGGGTGATTGTTGATGGTTAAGGATTATAAAAAAATAATTGCAAAATACTTCGAGAAAAATGGTTTCATAGAAGCAAATATAATTTCCTTTGATAACTTTGTTGAAAAAGTTCTGCCGAAGATAGTAGATGAAGTCGGAGAAATCAAGCCGACGATAATACCTGAAAACGTCGAGGACTTTGTTATAAAATTGAATAAGATATGGGTTGGAGAGCCGCAATTAATAGAAGCTGATGGTAGCAAGAGAGTAGTTTTCCCAATGGAAGCGAGATTGAGACAGTTGACTTATGCATCTCCTGTGTTTTTGGAAGTCAGCGCTTACATCGACGGGTTGCAAGTGGAGAACTTCACAACGCAGATAGGAAAACTACCTATAATGGTGAGGAGCAAGCACTGCAATCTGCACGGATTAAAAAGAGATGAGCTCATTGAAAAGGGAGAAGATCCGGATGATACAGGCGGCTATTTTATATTGAACGGGAATGAGCGAGTTTTAATAATGGTTGAGGACTTAGCAAGCAACAGGGTTTTTGTAGACCGAAATTCCATAGGCCCAAGCAGATATTCATTAAGAGTTTTTTCTGAATCAGGTGCTTTAAGAATACCTCATCTTATAGAGCAGATGAAAGACGGAACAATATACCTATCATTTACAAGATTCAAAAGAGTTCCGGTGTTTACAGTGATAAAAGCCCTGGGCATGATTAAGGATCAAGATATTACGATGATGATCAATGCAGAAAAAGATTATGAAGATGTTTTCATTAACCTCTATAAATCAAGCGAATGGAAAACAGAAGAAGATGCTTTAGACTTTCTAGGAAGGCAGATTGGGATTACGCAAGGCAGGGATATTAAAGTTCAAAGGGCTCGGGAATATTTAGATAAGTACTTGCTGCCCCATTTAGGAGAAACTCAGAAAGACAGAATCACAAAAGCGTACAATCTATGCAAGATGGTGAGAAAGTTCTTGATGGTTGCAAAAGACAATAAAAGCTTGACAGATAAAGACCATTATTTAAACAAGAGAATAAAATTACCAGGAGACCTATTAGCGGATTTGTTTAGAGTTAATATGAGGGTGCTGGTCAATGACATGCTGTATAATTTCCAAAGACTTGTCAAAAGAGGAAAGTTCAACAGCATCAAGATAATAATTAGAGACAAGCTGCTGACAAATAGGATCACTAGTGCGATGGCAACTGGCTCTTGGCCCGGAGGAAGACAGGGTGTTAGCCAGAATATTGATAGGACAAATTTTCTTGGAACAATGAGCCACCTTCTAAGGGTCGTAAGCCTGTTAAGCTCAACTCAGGAGAATTTTGATGCGAGGGCTCTGCATGGAACACATTTCGGAAAGCTCTGCCCGATAGAAACTCCTGAAGGGACTTCAATAGGATTAAGAAAGAATTTGGCAATGCTCTGTAGCGTCTCTCATGAGGGCGTTGAAAAAGAAAAAGTCGAGGAATTACTGTATACTCTCGGAGTAAAAAAAGCTGCAGGTACGGAGGGAAAGGGGAAATGAGCGACATTTTTTTAGATGAAAGGTATGTTGGAAGCACTGATAATATAAAAGAATTTACTGCAAAATTGAAAAAAGAGAGAAGGGAAAAATCATTTTTGAGAAGCTTGAATATTTACTACAATGAGGAATTTGATGAATTATTTTTAAATATTTCCGACGGCAGGGCTCGCAGACCTTTAATCGTTGTTGAAAATAGTCAAAGTAAATTAACAAAAGAGCATACAGACAGATTGTTGAATGATGAAATAAGCTGGAATGATTTGATTAAAGAGGGGGTTATAGAATATTTGGATGCAGGCGAGGAAGAAAATTCTTTAATAGCTTTAAATGAAAATGATTTAACAAGCGAGCATACGCATCTTGAATTAGGAGCAATTACAATCCTGGGGTTGACAACGTCTTTAGTCCCGTATGCAAATCATGATGCTGCTGCAAGACTAAATGGAGGGAGTAAAAATCAGAAGCATGCTCTTGGCTTGTATCTTGCTAATTTCTTATTAAGAATGGATACTGATGTTAGTGTTTTGCACTGCCCTCAAATGCCTATTGTTAAGTCATTTATGGCAGATGTTTCAAAATATGAAAAGCATCCTAGCGGGTTTAATGCTGTAATAGCTGAGATGTGTTACGAGGGTTATAATATGGAAGATGCAATTGTGTTTAATAAAAGCAGCATTGAAAGGGGATTAGCTAGAAGCACTTACTTCAGGCCGTATGGAGTAGAGGAATTGAGGTACAGCGGGGGCTTGATGGATGAAATAGGAATTCCTGATAAAGAAGTGAGGGGATACAGAAGCGAAAAAGATTATAGATATCTGGAAAATGATGGCATTGTCTACACAGGCCAGAAACTAAAAGCAGACGACGTTATAATCGGAAAAACATCGCCTCCGAGATTTTTGGGAGAGATGGAGGAATTTAGCTTTGCTGCCTCGACTAGGAGAGAGAGCAGCGCAGTTGTAAAGCATGGCGAAGCAGGGGCTGTCGATATGGTTGTCCTTACTGAAAATGAAGAAGGAAATAAATTAGTTCAAGTAAGATTAAGAGATCAAAGAATACCAGAGATAGGAGACAAGTTCACGTCAAGGCACGGGCAAAAAGGCGTTATTGGATTGGGGGTTCCAAGTATTGATCTTCCATTCTCAGCTGATGGAGTAAGCCCGGATATTATACACAGCCCGCATAGCATTCCAAACAGGATGACTGTAAGCCACTTGATTGAAATATTAGCTGGAAAGGTAGGAAGCCTGTCTGGAAGATTTGTCGACGGGACAACATTTGACGCAGAGCCTGAAAAAAGTCTAAGGGGGGAATTATTGGAATTAGGATTCAGAGATGATGGAACAGAAGTTATGTACAATGGTGTTACGGGAGAGAGATACAGGGTTAGGATCTATATTGGGAATATGTATTATCTAAAATTAAAGCACATGGTTGCTAACAAACTGCATGCAAGAGCATCTGGAAGAATTCAGCTGCTTACAAGACAGCCTATCGAGGGTAGAAGCAAAGGCGGAGGTTTAAGACTTGGAGAGATGGAAAAAGACTGCTTGGTTGCTCATGGAGCAAGCTTATTGCTAAAGGAAAGATTTGATTCTGACAAGACAGTCGTCCATATCTGCGAAAACTGCGGCTTGTTGGCAGTGAATGATTCTTTTAGAAGCAGGCAGTACTGTACAAGATGCGGGGACAATGTCGAGATAAATGCCGTTGAGCTGAGTTATGCATTTAAATTATTATTAGATGAATTAAAGAGCCTGTGCATAAATCCAAAATTAATACTAGGAGATAAATATTAAATGATAAATTATATTTACAGGAAAGTTGACAGAATTCAATTCAGTTTCTTTAGTCCTGAAGACATTAAAAAGATGGCTGTTGCAAAGATTGTAACTCCGGAATTATATGATAAAGAAGGATATCCAGTTGACGGGGGCTTGATGGATATTAGATTAGGGGTCATAGATCCAGGATTAAGATGCAAAACATGCGGGAGCAAATTGAAAGAATGCATGGGTCACTTTGGTTACGTTGATCTGGCAAGACCAGTTATCTATCTGAAAGGAGCCAATGTAATCTACGACTTTTTAAGATGCAGCTGTAGAGAATGCGGAAAGATTTTAATCGACGAGAAAACAAAAGAAAAATGCCTAGAGAAATTGGGCAACGGCAGTTCAAAGGTAATGGCAGGTATGGTCAAGGATAAATCCAAGAATATTAAAAAGTGCCCATATTGTGATGCAAAGCAGTATTCTGTAAGAATAGAAAAACCCACATTATTTTTTGAGAACGATAAAAGAATTTTTCCAATTGAAATAAAATCCAGATTAGAAAAAATCAGAAATGAGGATGTAAAATTACTAGGTTATAATCCTGATGCTGCTCGTCCTGAATGGCTAGTTCTTGCAAATATGTTAATCCCACCAGTTACAATAAGACCAAGCATAACTCTAGAGACTGGAGAAAGAAGCGAAGATGATTTAACGCATAAGCTTGGGGACATTGTGAGAATAAACCAAAGATTATTCGAAAACATAAACGCTGGAGCTCCTGAAATCATCATCGAGGATTTATGGGATTTGCTCCAGTATCATATTTCTACATTTTTCGATAATACAACCTCTTCTATACCTCCTGCAAGACACAGGTCAGGAGAGCCATTAAAGACTTTGACTGAAAGGATTAAAAGTAAAGAGGGAAGATTCAGGCATAACTTAACTGGTAAAAGAGTAAATTACAGCGCCAGAACTTTAGTGAGCCCTGATCCTCAAATTGAATTGGGAGAGGTGGGGGTTCCTCTGGAAATAGCTATGGAGTTAACTGTAAATGAAAGAGTAACAAGCTGGAACATTGAAAGATTAAAGGAATTTGTCAAACGCGGCCAGAAAAATTATCCTGGAGCGAATTATGTTATAAGACCAGATGGAAAGAAAAAAAGAATAACAGATGAAACAGTTGAATCATTACTGGATGAATTACAAGAAGGATACATTATCGAAAGACATTTGATGGATGGAGATATTTGCATATTTAACAGGCAGCCAAGCCTGCATAGAATGAGCATAATGTGTCATCGCATTAAGGTTTTACCTGGAAAAAGCTTCAGACTAAACCCGAGCATTTGCACCCCCTACAACGCAGACTTCGACGGAGACGAGATGAACCTCCATATCCCTCAAAGTGAAGAGGCAAGAGCTGAGGCAGAGATTTTGATGCACGTGCAACACAATATCATAACACCAAAAAACGGATTAAATATAATTGCATGCATACAAGATTCCATCACAGGCAATTATCTGTTGACAAAAACTATGGAATTCAAGAGAGAAGAAGCTATTGAATTGCTGCTGAGCATTGGCTGGGATGATTTCAGCGGTCTTCCAAAAACAAAAACAATCAACGGTGAGCAGGTTTTAAGCGCTCTTCTTCCAAAAGACTTCAATTTCATCGGATATAATTTAATGCACAAAGAAGACGATAAGGAAGGCGTGGTTATTGTTAAAAATGGGCATTTGTCAGGTGTTGTTGACAGGGCGATCATAGGGAAGGAATCAGGGGACTTGCTAAGAAGCCTGTATATTCAATATGGTCCGGAAAAAACTTTAAAGATTCTCAGCAACATTTCCAAATTGGGAATCAAGATTGTCACCAACTATGGGTTCACTACAGGATTAGTTGATACTGATGTCGACGAGAAAATATCTGTGGAGATTAACAGACTAATGGATGATGCATTGAAGAAGGTAGATGAGTTCATTGAAGAATATAAATCAGGAAATCTAGAAGCATATCCAAGTAAAACTTTAAGGGAAACACTAGAGCTGAAAATTCTTGAAGTCTTAAACAAGGCAAGAAACAAAGTCGGTACATTGGTCGCTGAAAATTCTGATGCTTATAATCCAACGATTATCATGGCAGCTTCTGGTGCAAGAGGGAATCAGCTGAATTTAGCTCAGATAGCTGGCAGCGTCGGACAACAGGCTTTAAGGGGAGAAAGAATAAACAAAGGTTACAGCGGAAGAGCACTGCCAATATTCAAGAAAAATAATTTGGGAGCTGCTCCTCACGGATTTGTTCAGAATGGATTCAAGCATGGATTAAAGCCGTATGAATTTTTCTTTCATGCAATGACAGGTAGGGATAGTTTGATGGACACAGCATTAAGAACTCCAAAATCAGGATATCTATACAGAAGATTAGCAAATGCGCTTCAAGATTTAAGAGTGGAGTACGATAAGACAGTAAGGGCAGCGAGCAATGAAATTGTTCAATTTTTATATGGAGAAGACGACATTGACATATCCAAGAGCGAAGCAGGAAGCATCAATGTCAAGAAAATTATCAGGGAGGCTGTGAGCAAGTAAAAATGGATGAAATCTATAAAGAATACTCTGGAATAATACCGAATAAGCTCATTGACGACGTGAAAAAAGCAGCAGATAAAGTAAAAATCACAAAAACTCAATTGAAAGACGTTCTTGAAAGAGTTAAAAAAGAATACGAAGCTGCGCTGATATCTCCAGGAGAGGCAATTGGAATAATCACGGCTGAAAGCTTTGGCGAACCAGCGACCCAGATGTGTTGTTCAAAAAATGAGAAAGTAATTCTTAAGATTAAAAATAGAATAAGAATTATGAAAATTGGAGAATTTGTCGATAAATTGTTTGCGAAAGTTAATACTCGAATTGAAAATAATTATGAAGTATATAATCTTCCTGAAGAGGTTTTAGTTTTAGGTTTAGACCAAGATGAAAAATTAAAATGGTCTAGGGTTTTAGCATTAAACAGGATAAAAGCGCCAGAAAAACTGATTAAGATAACTACTCAATCTGGTAGAAGAATTACTGCTACTAATTATCATTCTTTTGTGATTAGGAAGAACAACAGGGTTATTTCTATTGCAGGTAAAGATTTGAAATTAGGTGATAGGATTCCTGTAATGCAATATTTGCCTGAAAACTGTGCTTCATCTATATTAATCAAGGGTTATATAACTGATGTTAGAGAATCTGAGGGTATGTTGATTAAACCAAGATCCAAAACCATTCCAAATCTTATGAAATTAAATAGTGAATTTGGATGGTTTATTGGAGCGTATTTGGCTGAAGGTTCTGTCAACCGATTCAATGTGAGCATTTCTAATGTAAATGATAATTATATAAATAACGTTAAAGATTTTGTGAATGCAATAGGTTTGGCTTACAAAGATAGATTTTATGAAGGAGAATATGCACAGAGCAGAACGATAAATATTTCCTCCTCGCTTCTGTCAGAATTTATAATGTCCACTTGTGGTAATGGTTCTGCAAACAAAAAAATTCCTGAGTTTGCCTATTCTGCAAAAGATGAATTTATTTCTGGTTTGTTAAGGGGATATTTTGATGGCGATGGTAATTTTCATGTTGATAGAAAGATGATTAGGGCAAGTACTAATTCAAAAGAATTAAGAGATGGTATTGCTTTGTTGTTATCTAGATTTAAAATATTTTCATATAAAGTTAAAGATAAGAAAGGACGACATTGGTTGTTGATTCCGTGTAAACATACTCCATTATTTTTGCAGCATATTGGAAGCGATATTGATTATAAAAGAGAATCCTTAGAAAAGTTATCTGAGATGGCTAAGGGCTTTTGGAATGGAACTTCACAAGACTTTACTGATATGATTTCTGGCTTTGGAGACTTGTTCAAAATAACTGCTCAAAAAGTTGGAATGCCAACAAGATACATCAATAATTTCACTAAAAGACAGAAAATCGGAAGAACGGCATTATTTAGATATATAAAGAAGTTTGAATTATTGGCTAAAGAGAAAAATGTGAATATTTCTGAAGAATTAAAGATGATGAGACAAATGTTTAACTCAGATGTAATTTGGGATGCAATAAAAAATATAGAATCTGTGGACTATAAAGAAAGATATGTTTATGATTTATCTGTTCCGGGATTAGAAACCTTTACTACTTTTGAGGGCATTGTAACTCATAACACTTTGAATGTAAAACATTTTGCAGGCGTTGCAGAGATGCAGGTAACATCCGGGTTGCCAAGACTGATTGAAATATTTGATGCAAGCAAGAGCATTAAGACACCGAGCATGGAAGTTTATCTAAAGCAAGATTATAATAAAGACCCTGCGAAAGCAAGGAAGGTTGCTTCTCAAATTAAAGAGAGTACTTTAGGCGACATAGCAACAGAGTTTACGATTGATATTTCGGCAATGAATGTTAAGATTGGCATCGACAAAATAAAGCTGAGAGATATTGGAATGACAGAAGATGGATTAGTGAAAGCATTGAAGGATTCTCTAAAAGGGATTCAAGTAAGATTAAATAAAAGCGAGGTTGTGCTTAAAGGAAAAGAAAATGATTTGCATGAAGTTTATATTCTGAAGGAAAAAGCGAAGGACACATTTATCAGGGGGGTTAAAGGCATCAGCTATGTTCTTCCTATAAAAAGAGAGGGTGAATTTATAATTTTAACATCTGGCAGCAACCTGAAGGAGATTCTGAAAGTTAAAGAAGTGGATACAAGAAGGACTGTTACAAATGATATCCATGAGATTTATGCTGTTTTCGGCATCGAGGCTGCAAGGCAGGCAATAATTAATGAAGCGAGCAAAGTTATTCAGAATCAAGGTTTGGATATCAACATAAGGCACATCATGTTTATCGCAGATGTCATGACCTCGAATGGCTCAATTAGGGGGATTACAAGAAGTGGCATTACTGGAGGAAAAGAAAGCGTGTTGGCAAGAGCAAGCTTTGAAACTCCGATTAGGCATTTGATAACTGCTGCTTTATGCGGAGAAGAGGATTATTTGAACTCCGTTGTAGAAAATGTCATCTTGAATCAGCCAGTTCCCCTTGGTACAGGAATGCCAAAATTAGTCGTAAAAAATTCTAAATGAAAAGTTTAACCGCTTCGCTTCTTACTTTTCTTTCAGAAAGAAAATTAAGCTCAAAAAGAAACGATTTAGGCTTCGCTTCATACTTTCTTTTTAGAATGCACCAATTAAAAACCTTGATTCCAATATACTTAATTTTGGTAATATATCTATTATTTAGCATCTATATGGAAAGATATATAAATAAAAGTAAACGTTTAGAAAGTATATGGGTAAAAGAGGTAATTCATTTTTAGATAAATTTAAAAGCAGAAATTTCTCAAAATATAAGAAGATAAAATGACACATAAATGTAGCCTTTGTGATGGGAAATTGGAAGATTCTAAGAAATTAATAATAAAAGATGGGAGATCCTCTACAATGAAGGTTAAACAATGCGCAAAATGCGGTCATTCTTTCTCGAATTTATACGAAACAGAGAGAGTAAGAAGAGAATTAAACCCGAGTATTTTAGACAGAATAAAAAGAGTTTTCTCCAATTATAATAAGGTAGAAACCCTAAGTTTTTTCAGAGGAAAGGTCCTTTAAAGATTTTTGCACTTCTTCATATTTTCTTTGTTCTTCGCTTTTATAGTTTAATGGAGATAGATGAAATAAAGTTATAATTTCTGGTTTCTTCAAATAAGATATTAAAACATAGTTAACTAAAAACAGATTTTCTCTCTTTTTATAAATACAATAATAATTCTTGCCTTTATGTTTTTTATCTGGGTTTTCAGGATAGAGATGTTTATCTTCTAAATGCAATCCCTTTAATAAGATTTTTTTTAAATCTCCTATAGAAAAATTATGCTTAAAAACATCCTCTTCAAAATCATCACGAGTTTCAATTTTAATGTTATCAGGAGAATCTTCTTCAACTATTTTTTTAACCTCTTCATTTAATTTTTTAATCTCTACTATGGTTTCCTTTTCCATACAAATTTTATATGCTTAAACTTTTAAAAACCTTCCTTCTTTAGAAAATTTAGAAAAAAGAAAGTGTGTCCAAAGAAAAAATAATTAGATCTTTTTATAATCCAGTCGAATTCTACGGCTTTAGAATAAAAAACATCCAAAATCCTGATCCAGCAATTTCCAAAATTCGTGACATGGAATTTCAAAAATTTAGGGATTTAAGATATTATACCAATTATCTACCAAAAACTACCAAATTGGTAGGAAACTATATAAATACCAATTATCTACCAAAAACTACCAAATTGGTAGAAAAATGAAAAAACCGGAGATTCCTACCCAAATAGCAGAAATATTAGATAAACATCATCGTGAAATATTTGCTCTCTTAGAAGAGCCGGAGATTAGAGCGCTTATTGCGAAATACAATAAGGAATACCTTCATTATGATCAGTTAAAATACAAGAATATTCCTGGCAGGAAAAAGCATGAGTATTTATGGGCCCTTTTAAAAGTTTTTAGAAATTCACAGTATAAAAAGCTTTTTTTTAATAAATGGGAATTTAAGATGATTTTATTGGATGACACTTTGAGAAGGCTGCATCTTTTAGATAAGGGAGCTGCAGGCTATTTGGAAACAGGGATGGAATCATTAAATGTTGAAGGACGCGACAGATATATAATTAGCTCTTTAATGGAAGAGGCGATTGCATCAAGTCAATTAGAGGGGGCGGCGACAACAAGAAAAATAGCAAAAGAAATACTAAGGATGAATAGAAAACCAAGAGATTATTCTGAAAAAATGATTGTTAATGGATATAGAACAATGCAGAAGATAGTAAAGATGAGAGATAAAACCATCACTCCGGAGATAATTCTGGATTTACATAAAGAGATTACGCAAGATACACTTAAAGATAAGAAAGAAGAAGGATTATTCAGAGAGAATAATGAAATCATTGTTGGAGATCCGATGGATGTGGAGAAGGTTTACCATTATCCTCCTGATTATAAGAAGATTCCAGAACTTATTAATGAGTTTTGCACTTTTGCTAGTGAAGATAAACATGAGTTTGTTCATCCAATAATTAAGGGGATATTCCTTCATTTTTTAATTGGTTACATCCATCCATTCAACGATGGTAACGGAAGAACAGCAAGAGCCATATTTTATTGGTATGTACTATCAAGAGGTTATTGGTTGTTTGAATTTATGGCAGTTTCAAGAATACTATTGCATTCTAAGAAAGATTATGGATTAGCATATTTATACACCGAAACTGATGATAATGATCTAACTTATTTTATTAACTTTAATCTATCTGCAATTGAAGAAGCATTGCATGAAATGGAAAAATATATTTCCAGAAAACAAAAAGAACAAATAGAAGCAATGAAATTAATTCATGATGTAAGGAATATCAATTTAAGACAAGCTGAAATCTTGAAATCTTTTATAAAACAACCAGAAAGAAATTTTATTATTATGGAAGTTATGTCTACCTACGGAGTTGCTTATGATACTGCTCGTAATGATTTATCTCATTTAGAAAAATTGGGTTACATTAGAAGATTTAAAGTTGGAAAGAAGTATGTTTTTAAATTGCTTAAAAGATTTAATGACTAGACGCTGAAAATGAAACTAGAAATTTAACACCCAACAACTAAATCAATCTTATTATCCTCTAAAAAAGTTTCATTTTTACAGGCTTTAGAGTATAAAGGTATCCAATTAAGAACAAAAGTTTTAAAGAAAAGAAAACATTTCTGTGAGAATTGTAAAACTTCTACAACTAGACAGATTCAAAAAGGAGTAGACGTATCATTAGCAACAGATATTCTTAGACATGGATTTCAGAAATCTTGTGATATTTGTATAATTGCTAGTGGAGATGAAGATTATTAAGATGCTATGGATTTAATTAAGGATAGAGGTATCAAGGTTTGGGTTTCTGCATTTAAAGAGAGTTTATCTCCAGAAGTTAAAAGAACAGCAGACAAGGTTATATTTCTTGATGATATATTTAATAAAATTAAACAATAAACAAAATATTTTATCACCAAAATATTTATATACTAACTTACTTACTAATTTACCATACTATTAATGAGAGAGAGGAAAGGGGTTATACCCATATACTTCCTCTCTTAATAATTTATTTCTAATTAGAATTTGCAGAAATTTTATCCTCTTTGATTAAATGTAATTGATAATCTTTTAGTTAATAATGTCAATCCCATTCTCTTCTAAAACATTTCTTTTTGGACTTGATTTTTCTTTTTCTTTGGACACGATTTCTTTTTTTTAAAAAGAAAGTGTGAAAGGAAGGCAAATGGAAACCTTTGGTGTCCATCATTTTCAAAAAC
>CAYJRS010000019.1:0-13846 GCA_964372845.1 Candidatus Woesearchaeota archaeon
AAAATTAAAGGAAAAAAGAAAAAAAATTCTAAAAATTATCTTTTCCTTCTTGTTGTCTTTTGAGCAGTTGCTCTTTTTCTTGCAGCCATTTAATTTTCACCTCTTTTTTTGATTAGTTTAAAATAACAAGAACACTAATCATTTAAATAGCTTGTCATAATCGGGGGTGTGGAACAGAAAAACCTAATACCTCCTCTTAAGATGAATAAATCGGCATTGGCTGTTGGGGAAGTAAATTTCTCATATTTTGGTGGAATTTAAATAAAAATCTTCAGGTTTTTCTATCATCCTACGACGGAAATTACGACGGAAATCTGAAGATTAATCTTTTTCCTTCATTATTCTAAAGATAGAAAAGTATATTTTCTTTTCTATCGTCTTAGATACTATGAAATTGCCTTATTTTTCTGCAAGAATACATATTTTGAATGAGAATAAATTTATTTTGTCCCATACCCCATAATCAGAAGCAAAAAGTTTTCATCAAAATTATCTTATCGATTTCTCAACGGAAAAAGAAAAAAAATAAAAAACAAAAACTTAGAATAATCATTCACCTTTTTCTTTTTTTAGCCACGGCAAAACATCACCTCTTTTAAAATAATTAATTTACAGAGGTGTTCCATGTTTATATAGTTATCTCTTATTCTTAACACATTAGCTGCTTCTAGTCTTCCCCAAATAGAAAATACCGACGATAAAGAATAAAATCGAGAGCCACTGCCATCCAGTCAACCAAAGTACAGTAGGATTCTCTCTAAAAAAGTCAGTAGCAAACCTGATTAGCCCATATCCAGCTACAAAGCTCCAAAAAACTTTTCCACGACGATAATCTCTCTTGCTAATAGAAAACAAAAACAGGAATAAGACAAGATGACTGAAAGCAGAATATAGTTGATAAGGGTGTCTGCATCCTGCAGCAGCGGAAAAATTAAAGCACCAGCTTACATCAGTCACTCTTCCAACCAATTCTTGGTTAACAAAGTTAGCCAGTCTTCCTAAAATCAAAGTAAAGCTCAAAGGCAGAACAACGAAATCACCGACGTAAAAAATCCTTTCTCTCAAAACTAAATAGCTTCCAAATAAGCCTCCGAAGAATCCGCCAAAGAAGCTCATCCCTCCATTCCAGATCCTGAAAAACTCAAGAGGGTCTTTAAACAAAATAAAAAAATCCTGGCTCAAAATCCCCAAAAGCCTCGCCCCCAAAAACATTCCGGCAGTTAAATACAGCATAAATTTTTCCAGCTCGTCCTCATCAAGAACCTTTTTTCTTTTCAGATAATAATAAGTAAGCAAAACACCAAGAACATATACCAATCCATAGTATCTTATCTCCAAAAAACCTATTCTGAATAAAACAGGATCAATATTTACTGTAAGCATATCTTAATTAGAAAGTAGAAGTTTATAATATTAACCTAGTATTAAATTTTCATGTTTTCAAGAGCCGAAATATTTAATAATCCATTCATATATTATAATAGCATGGAATACTCTATAATGTGCAAGTCCTGTAATAAACGAGTCTCAATAGGCGATTTAAAAGCAGATAAATCAGGCTCTGGATGGGTTTGCCTAAACTGTTACAAAAGCCAGCATCCACAGATTTACAAGCCTCAAAAACCTTCTTTAAAGTTAAAGCCTGAGCCACCCAAAGTAAAGTCGCAAAAGATAAAGTATTACTGCACAGACTGCGGCTACAAATTTTACAAGGATTCAAGTACAAAGCACACAGGAAAATGCCCTTACTGTAACACATATTCTATTAGGCAGGAAAAAGATGCGGAAACATGGATAAATGAAACAATAAATGATTCAAATCTAAGATTCAACAAAAGAGTAGACATAACTGATGACGAAGATTAAATAAAAAATAACACACACAGAATCAAACACCAAAATTAAAATAATTAAAATCCTCTTCTCACTCTTAATTTGTCGCGAATGTCTTCCAGTTTCTCAATTGCCCTTGAAACCTCTAATTCCAGCTGCCTCAAAATCTTGTCATCCACCCCGCTGCTTCCAAGACTGTTAGATTTCCTCTGTTTAGAACTCTGCTTGGTACCGACACCACTTGGCTTATCATCCCCTTTAGACTCATCTCCTGCAACTAACTCAAATCCAGTGCCTCTCTTTAAGAAATCCTTAAAACCCATATTTCACCTCTTAATTAAAAGTAGAAGTTCTTATATATAAACTTTATCTTGAATATTGCCTTAGTCTATTTATTGCTCAGCTATAAATTACTTTAATTTATCATATCTCTCATATCTGACATTATTTCTTTCTAACAACTCCAAAATTCTCTGCTTCTCGCTTCCAAGGCCTTTCCAGTCAAGTACAACTAACTCGGGTTTATCATCATTTTTATTTATCATCTGCATTAGCATTTCATAGTCTAAATATTTTAGGTCGTGCTTAGGACAGACATGACCAACTGCATACTCAGTATTTAACATAGTCTTTTTAGCAACAGCATTGTAATGGCTTCCCCCTAAAACAACACAGCTCTTGTATCTTTCATCTGCCTTTACAATTTTCAGAATAATTTCAGCAATAATTCTTCCAGCTTCCACATTCCTCCATTCCTTTTCGCTGCTTCCGATTTCAATAAACATGCACGGCTTTTTTAAATACGGGCCATGATGAGTAGCTTCAAAAGCGATTTCAAAATCAGTTAAAGTATTTATTCTCGATAATTCTAAAACCGCTGTTTTCATAAAGCTTGGCATAGAATTAACAAGCTGCTTTTCTTTTCCTCCTAAAATTGCTTCAGAGAAATTTCCGATTGGATGCACACATAAGGATTTAACTCCTGCTTTGCTCTGATGCCTCGTTGCAAAAATAAAATAATCTGCTTTTATTTTCTTGTCTAGATTTTCATTGTAAATACTCTCTTTTTCAACTTTCACAATCTCAACATTACTTGGAATTTTTAATTTTTCAAATTGATTTAAAATATTCTTGCTGGCTGAGAATTTATGAGGAAAAACAACAGCGAATTTTTTCATCTTCCTTTGCCTAAAAACTGTTTAATAGAATCATAAATCCCATCTCTGTCTTCAATCTTAGAAAGAAGAAGTTTATCATTTCTTTTGGAAAGATGTTGAAGCACACCATAAAACCCGCCTTGTCCATAAGGACTTTTAACCTGTCCATAGCAGAATTGATTAACTTTCGGAAGTACATCTCTCCATAGAAGCTCAACACAAACAGTATTATCATCCCCCCAATTATCCCCGTCGCTGAAATGAAAACCATAAATATTCCATTCAGCAGGATTAAACCTCTCATTAATTATTTTGCTACATAATTTGTAAGCAGATGATATCACTGTTCCCCCACTTTCTCTTGTGTGATAGAATTTCTCTTGGTCAACCTCGTGTGCAATAGCATCGTGGATTATGTAAACGCTTTCAATCCCATCATATTGGCTTCTCAACCAAGTATCAATCCAAAATGCTTCAGTCCTTACAATCTCTTTCTGCTCATCCATCATGCTTCCGCTGACATCCATAATATATAGAATAAGTGCATTGCTTTCCGGTTCCTCAACAGGTTTGCTTGATTTAAAGCGTTTTATCCCCCTAGTCCCAATAAAATCAGTTAACTTTTTAATCTCAATTTTGCCATCAGGGCCGACGCTATATTTTAATGCCCCTCTATAACTTCTTCTGAAATGTCTTAAAGATTCAGGACCGACAGGAGAAATTGAAGTGTATCTATGATGCTCATGAATTATTTTCTTCTTACCCTTAGGCTCTATTCTCGGCAATTCTAATTCTTCACCAAGAATTTTAACAAACTCATCTAAAGAAATATTAACTTCTAAAATATGCTCCCCAGGCATTTCACCTGCCCCTTCTCCTCTCTGACCATGACCAGCACCTATTGGAGTGCCAACATCACCTTCACCCATCCCAACCTTCCCGATGCTTTTATCTCCATAACAAAAATGCGGTATGTCGATATAAGGAACAGGTATGCTAATGAGGTCTTTACCCTTCTTGCCAATGAAATCTGAATGAGAAATATATTTCCTAAGCTCTTTTTTTATCTTGCCATGAACAATGTTCCTAAAACGTGTTTGCTGCTTCTCAATCTTTTTTGTCATTTATCTTTTAATAAAAAGAAAGCTTATATAATCTTTTCTCTCTTTAAAAGCGATGTTGGAATCAGTTATCATCTACTCTGCATTGTTTCTCGGAAAGCTTCTTAATGCAACAGCAAAAGAAGAACTAAAGTTAGGGAAAAAATACATTGCAATCGCAAAAAGTATTTTAATTATATTAACCGCGACAACATTCATTTATTTAAACTTTAGATTAACCCAGATTTTATTTTTACTTCTAGGATTTATAATTTTTATTTTCTTGAGAAATATTTATCTGCTAATAGGTTTAGCTACATTTCTAAGTTTCTTTACTACTAATCCTATTCTACTACTATCGTTTATTTTTCTCCTCACTCTTGCACATTCTTCATTATCATCGCTAAACAAAAAAGAAATGATCTTATCTTCAGTTTACTTTGCAATGCCGTTTTCTCTAATCTTGATAGAAAATTTTATTAACGCGAATTCAAGTATTTTCACAGGCTTTGTTGCAGGCGGTTTGCTTGCACAACTCAAGGGCCCGTAGCTCAGCTTGGTAGAGCAACAGTCAAGAAGAGAAGTTGATAAGAAACTTAGTTTCTTATGTTGAAACTCTTATCAGGTTTGGAGATATCTGTAGGTCGCGCGTTCGAATCGCGTCGGGCCCGATTTACCTTTCAAGTATTCTTTTTTTCTTTTCTAAATTATTCTCTAAAACCTCCAATTCTTTTTCATAGTATTCTGCTCTCTCAATTTCTCCCTCTTTTTTTGCATCATCTAACTTAATTACATGCTCTTTAATCCTTTCTCTCAGGCTTTCAATGGATTTCTCCGCTCTTTTTTTCCGTTTCATTTTTTACAGTTTCATATAATTTTTTTACATCATTTTTCATTGCCCTGATTTTCATATTTTTATTATCTCTAACTCCCCTGTAAATTCTATAAAAATCATCCCTAATCCCGTTAGTTTTAACGAATCTGTTGAAGTTTTCATTTGAATAGGATTTATTTTTTAAAACACAATCTATCATATATAATCCCCTCAGCCTTAACATTAAAGAATAAATCACTGCATAGTTTTCAAAGTTTTCATCTTCTAAATCAATAAAATCTCTATTAATATTTAACATACCCTTAGTATTATTCAAAATCCATCTAATGCTCTTCTTAGAAACCGTAACGGGTCTTATTTTATCTAGGAGGGAGCCGTTTAAAATAGCCTTCGCTTCTTTCAACATCAGAAAGCAAAAAGGATCAACAGGTTTTTTTAAATCATCAACTGTTAATACATTTATATCATATCCTTCCATTTTAATTTTGAATTTTTTATCGGCTATGATCAAAATATCTATATCTGAACCCTGCTCTTGCTCATTTCTGGCAAAGCTTCCATAAAGATAAACACCCTGTATATATAAAAGATAAGGATCGAGAAGTTTGAATAACTCTTCTTTCATAGACAGCTTCGACAAGGTTACAATTACCTCTCTTCCTATCCAGTTTTTTGGAGTGTAAACAATGCTCCCGTTGCCAAATTTTACAACTCTCTTCCTTAACTGCTCTTGCATTATCATGTATAGACATAGTATATACACATTTATAAGCCTTTCTGATTCATTCTATCTTATTCTGACTGGTGACAATCAATAGAAGGCTTCACACTTATTATTAACGCAACCATAATCTTTAAGCTCAACACAGGCATACATGCAAGTTGTTTGATAATTATCAATTAGCCCAGAAATTTTTTCTTCTTCATTTTTATTCACAAAGATATGGCATCCGAATGGGCATTTGCTTCCGGCTAAAACACAATCATCCTTGATTTTACAATAGTTTGCTTTTTCTATTTCATCCTTTATGTGACTTCCAGATACTTGTCCATTGTAAAAAATAATTACTAAAAAAACAACTATAAAGATAATTACAAAGAAGATAATTATCCTATTTTTTATCATCCTCGTCTAAAAGTATAATATCCAACTAAAATAATAGTTGTGATTAAGATATTTATCCAAGTAAAAAATGGAACAAGGGGAATTCCGCTGCAGCTCTCTTCAAATTTATTTGTTTCAACTCCGTTTGTTAATTCTCTTATTACTCTCTTGCTATCGACACAGGCTCCAGCTTTATAGGTAATGATATTATCGCCGTCTCTTCTGTAGCAGCTCGTCCAGCATCCAACTCCAGTCTCAATAGCAGGACAATCTTCTGTGAAGCCAAAAAACTGGCCGCTTCCCTGTGTCCCTGCAAAATTATTGCAACACTGCTTATCACCATAAACACTTTCACACAGACCAAATTCACCTTCGCAAGCATCTCCGCAATATCCGAACAATTTGCTTCTGCCTCCTTTAGCTAAATAGCAATCACCGTCTTTATCTTCCTGTTTAGGATCAGCAACATCAATGCAAACATCATCATCGTTTAAGATTTCATCGCTATCAAAATCTCCACTACAAACCTTTCTTTTATCGCTGCAAACTAATCCTTCTATGCAGCTATCAGCGTCTTTATATTCACAATCAGCACACTGGCAAGAATCTCCTTCTCCACATACTCCGTCAGAAATACAAGCAGGAGTTATAGCATTGTTCGCTTTATTAGGATCAGTTTCCATTTGATATTCTTGTATATTTGTAAAACCATCTCCGTCATTGTCTTTCAGAGCATCACTCGCATCATTAGGATTTAATTTGTTTTTTACTTCCCAATCATCTGGAATACCATCTCCATCTTTGTCAATAACTTTCTCTTCATCTCCATCTTTTATACCATCTCCATCGGTATCAGGATTATTTGGATCAGTTCCATTCTGAAATTCTTCAATATTTGTGCTTCCATCTTTATCATTATCCCTCAAAGCATCACTTGGATCATTAGGGTTTAATCCATTATCCTGTTCCCATTTATCTGGAATACCATCTCCATCAGAATCAATAAGACCACAATTTTCTCTGCATATGCCGTCGCTGCACATCAACTTACCTTCTGGACATTTAGAATCGCATACAGAATTAATTGGCTGTCCTTGTGCATTTTTTTCTACAACACACGCATTGCATCCAGTTAATCCTTGGGTATCTTCTATCCATTGACTATTACTACCGCAGCTTAAACACTGTCCCAATCTAAAATCACTTCCAGGACAAAGTGGCTGGTTATTACTAGGATTTATACATCCTTTAACGCCGACAGTTTCTCCCTGTTTTCCGCAACAGACATTCGCATCTGGAAAACATCCTTTGTCGCAGCAAACTCCCGCATCAACATAATCAACACTAAATAAAGCTCCAAAAACCATGAATATCGAGAACCAAAAAAGCTTATTCATTTTTACCCCTCTTTATCAGCCAAAATAAAATAATTACTCCAATAATAAAAATTATTATTACAAAAACCATCCAAAAATTAAACTTGCTTTCTTTTATAACACCAAGTTCATTTGCTTTTTCTCTTTCTGCATCAAGCTGTCTTTGAGCTGCTTCCAAGTTCTGCTCTGCAATTTGTTTAGATTCCTGCTCGAGCTTCTTTTTTTCCTGCTCAGCTTCAAGATTCAATTGCACATTCTCTTTTGATAGAGAGAAATAAACTATTTTGCTAGAGCTAACACCCTCCTTTGTAGTCACAGTAACTTGATACTTCCCTGGAGGGATATTCAAAATAGCATTATAATTTGCTCCATTCTTAAATATCCCTTGAGAAGAAGTTTCAAAACTATCTCCAATTTTTATATTCATATCATTCAAATCTTTTCCAGCATTGTTCCTAAATTGCAATCTAGTATAATAACTATCTGGATGATATTCAATTAAATTAATTTCAATGCCTTCGGCTAAAACAATATCCAGCATCAAAATAAAGATTATTGCAAATAAAATTTTTTTCATTTAGCTACCTCCGGAAAAAGGACATTGACTGTTTGTCCATTGATAATTCTTGGCGATGTTGCATTCTGCAGTGGACTCTGGAGCTACAACAGGGTCATTAGCAGCTTTGATGCACTGGCTGTAGCATAAACAGCAAGGATTACTTGTTACTGCCTCACTAATACAAACATCAACATTGCATTTAAAGTTTGGATTACCGCTGCAAGCAGTATCATAAGGATTCCTGCCAGGAGCAACAGAATATTTATCAGCACATAAATTTGAATCACCACCATATTGGCAGTTATAATTTGTAGAAGTGCTGCAGCTGAAAAATTTGGCGCACTGATAGCTTGCAGGCATTAAACTTTCGCAAATTTGTTGTTTATTGGTCTTCTCTCTGACAGTACAAACATTGTTTAAGCAAACCTCTTCTCCGCACTGTCCAATATTACCTCTACAATCAGCATCTGAAGCACAATTATAACTAGGATGTGGAGCTGTTCCGTCATCTTTACAATTATCTCCTTGGCAATTAGCACCTACCCAGTTTCCAGCATCACAAACTTCTGTTGATGGATCATTATCTACATTTATTATTGAACTTTTTCCTGAATTAACGCAAGTCGCAGTTCCTCCTCCAGGCAAACAACAACCAGTATTGCAACTTTTAGTAGTTCCTGTTGTAGAAGATTTACATTCATTCTGTTCACAGGTAAATGTCCCAATAGCTCCATTTAAAGTATTATCATTTCCGCATCCAATAAATCCTTCTGCACCATCTGCAGGACAGTCTAGCTCTCTGCTCCGGCAACAAGTTAGTCCATTATTAGGTCCTGGTTTTTTTGCACAAGAAGTATCAGCACAGTCAGCTACACCATTGCAGTCATTATCTTTACTATCTGTGCAAGTCAACTCTGTTCCATCTTCATATCCTGTAGGATAATTATTCTGCCAACCACTTGCTCCTGCACAAATTTTTTTAGTTCCCACACAAATTCCAAGTTGCTTGTCATTATCTGGAGTAGGTTGTCCTGAACCATCAGCAGTATTAACATTGCAATCATCATCTATTCCATTGCAAATATCTGCTTTGCTAGGATTAACATTTAAATCATTATCATTGCAATCTCCTCCTCTAGTTGCATAATTAATTCCAGGAGAAACGCAGGCATTTATAGCATTTCCAATACCATAAGTATCTTTATCATTATCTAAATAATAATCTACAAATGTTAATCCGTTATCAATTTGACCATCACAATCATTATCAAGTCCATCACAGATCTCAACACCACTGTTGGATATTTGACAGCATGCAGGATCAGAGTTAGCTCCACGATTCCCGTCATACTTTCCATTGCAATCATTATCCTTCTTATCAGAGCATGCCGTTTCTACAGATTCAGCATTAGTACCCCAAGTATCGACGCCAACATTAGTCCTGTAATCAATATAATTGTTCTTAACTGTACAGCTTCCAGTAGCAGTCCCTAAAGTTTTTGTTTTATCATTACCAGAATCAACACAAGCTCCTGCAGAGCAACCCCAGTCATCGCACCTTTCAACAAGCTTATCCCCCTCAACAACGATTCTGCAACTTTCCTTATCAAAATCGTTACAATCTTTTTCAACGCTAGCAATATTTGTGTTACTGCAATAAACTTCATTCAATGTATCTGTAGCGAAACCAGCAAATGTTTTACAACTATCCTGGACAGAAGTGCTTTTGCAATCAGTTCCTTGAGAATTACAAGCAGCATCTAAATCAGTTACATCGTCTTTAACTTTATATGTAGTAGAGTCAATAGAACCAATACACTCGTCTTTACAACTCCTCTCAAGAGTATCAGTTCCAGATGCATCATTCAAACTGCAGATATTCAAATTACATCCTTCATATCTATTATATATAACGCCAGCACTGCAATAATTAACCCCAGTATCTCTAGCAGGAGTGCTACCATCACATTGCTCTCCACATTTAGAAACACTGCAGCTATAAGTTACTGATTGAGAATTTGGAATACATCTTCCCATACTGCCGCTATATTTAGGGCTTATATCTTCGCATTCCTTCACCCACTTGCAAATTCCTCCTGTACTGCACTTAGCTTCAGAACGTTGAGAACAATCACTAGTTATCACATTCAAAACAAGAGCCTTAACATCGTTTCCATTTTGATAGGACCTATCATATGGTTCACTTGTAGACGAATAAACCCCACAATTAATTTGCTTACTTCCAGATCCAGTTACAACTTCATTTTTAAAAATTACTTGCCCCAAGTCATTGCCTGGTTTATCATCACCATCCCATCCAAAATCAGAATCCCCGCTATCATATATCCCATTATTATTGTTATCAAGATACGCAAAAATGCTATTAAAACCAGGAGTAACAATTGGAGAAACAGTACAAGTAATATCTAAGCTTGATCCAGAAGAGAGAGTATAAGTTGAAAGCTCGGCTTTTTTAACTTCAACAGCGCAATTATCATCGCCATGATTTGGAATATTTCCTACAGGACCCCTATCTAAAGTATCATAATCCCATTGTCCATCGCAATCATTATCAATTCCGTCATTGCATCCATTAGCTACACTTGCTTCATTTTTAGAAGTGGTATAAGGGGTTATACTTCTTTGACATTGATTCCCACAACGATCTACTTTTCCAGCTCCGTCATCACAAGCATTGGTATATAATATGCGGCAAGAAAAATCCACATTGCTATAAGAAAAGGTACAATCATTAGTACAGGTTGTAGTTGTTTCATAACAAGTCCCAGCCTCAATGGGTCTAAAGTTTGTATCTACCTGTCCATCACTGCATTGAGCTCCATTTTGTCCACCAACGCATTTATAATCACAACTAGCCACTCTTCCTTCTTTGCATTGCTCTCCTACAAGGGTTTTTGTACCGCTAGATGATTGACACCAAGTACATCCATCAGTATCTGCTCCACAATCAGCTTGAGTTTTCTGTTGGGGACAAGCTAAAGTACTAATACAATCAACATCAGGATTTGCAGCAGTACAGACACCAGCAGAAAAGTCATTAGGGCATACTAAATCACTTTCTCCGCAATCATAACAAAAATCCCCGATTCTCACTCCGACAGAATTTGGTTTACATCCGCTAGCAGTATCATAAATAGCAGGATATCCGGCATAAACGATAAATGAACTTGCTAAAAATACTAATACAAAAATAAATATTCTAAAATATTTTATTCTGAACACCTCTTCAGTTATATACAAATAGAACTTTCTATAAAAAGGTTTTGCTTCAAAAATTGAAGAAACATTTAAATAAAAAACCATATTTTTCCCTCTAATGCCAAAAATAAAAACTCCTATAAAAGATATTCTGGCTTGGATAGCATTTTTTATATTTCTAATATACTTATTCCTTATGTTGACAGGGGTTTTGAAGAGTCCAGTTATAGCAGATTTAATAGGCGTCGGCTCTCTTGGTTACTTTATCGGAATACAAGTGCAGAAATTAAATAGTCAGATTCAAAAATTAAATATACCCATAAGGGATGTTAACGAAATTAAGCAAGAATTAAAAACACACATCGATAATAAAGAAGCTCATCAGTAAATTTTATATGATATAATCATACTTTCTGTAGCCATGCCGGAATTACTCTGACCTTGGCTCCATACTTTCTTAGCTCTTTAGTAGTCTTTTTAGCATACTTTTCTGGTATCAAAATTGAAGCAATGCCTGTTTTTATTCCTTTATATTCTTCCAGATATCCTTTTTTCTTGCTAACATAAACTCTTCCTTTGTATTTCTTTTTTGTTTCTTTTCCGAAGAGTATTCTTTTAATTTTCATCTTTTCAGAATGTTGTAATTGTGAAAGACTATATTTTATCAAAGAGTAAGGCTCAAGATCCAGTTTTTGAATTGAAACTGCTGGAATTTTTCCATGAATCACAATACCCTCTCTTAATATAGTATCTAAGAACTGCTTGTTAATATGTTCAAATTTTTCATCTGTAACAATGTATTGAATATTGGCTTTACACTTTTTATCTATTTGCAAAATTTTGTTGGAGATATTTTCTTCCATTCTTTTGTTTCTTTTAGACATCACAATTAATAGATCAATATCACTTCCTTTAACAGCTTCTCCTCTTGCAACAGATCCAAAAAGAATAATTGTTTTTATTAACTTCTTATTAGCAAGTTCTCTCCTTATTTCCGCAAGAATGTTTTCAAACATCGCCAATCTTCTCCAAGCAAATTTTTTCAATAACCTTAAAGTTCTCAATTATTTTGTTTAAATCAGTCTTTGTTCCAGATATGGAATAAGTAAATTTAGGTCTCAACTGGTTTTCAATAATCTGAAAGCTTCTCCATACAACCTCGGTATTTGCTCCGAATAAGAATTCATTTTCTTCTAAAACAGTTCTGACATATTGGTGTTTATTAATATGTATTCTCTCTTTGGCAGCACATGATTCTATAAGATGGAAAGCTGACAAGAAATAAGTTTCAACTCTTGTTCCACTAAAGAGATTTTCATTTTCAGCATCTTTTTTAAATTTCTTATACAAATCAAAATGGACTGAAAGCTCGCTCATATTAGCCATAGAATATTTACAGATATTTAAATTTTTCGTAATACAATATCACGAAATTACTTGAACAAATACACATGATTCACAGGAACAACTTTTTTATTATCAACATATATCCCAGAATCCTCAGGCAATGCAATTATTGGAGTTTTAGTTTTCTTGACAAATTTTCTTGTTTCATCTTTCTCTTTTTTCAAGTAATGCGCTCGTATGTTATAGCCATTAATCCAGTTCAATCCTTTTAAGTTTTTTAACTTAACTTTATTTTCATCCTTTATACTTCCCCATGCAGCAGTCTCGATATTTTTTCCAAAAATAATTGCACCAGCACTTCCACCAAATATTATTCCTTTGAAATCTTTTAATTTTTTATCAAATTTACTTTCCTTTATGTCCTTCAGCAGCTTGAAAGTATTCCCGCCACCAATGTAAATCCCTCCAAAATCATCAAGTTTTATTTTCTGCAATTTGAAATCAACTAACATGTTTATCTTTTTATTTTTTAAGATAGAGTTAATCCAATCATAACACTCGCTATAATCTTTTGTTTCTCTTGCAATTGGGATATATAATATAGGCTTGTCCTTGACTAGTTTTAAAAATAGAGAATTAAGTTTCTCCTCGTTGTTTTTTCCTGTTCCGCCAGATAAAATTAATTTTGGCATAATTTTTCTTTTTTATTACATCTCCTCCAGCCTTTTTATTCTTTCTCTTAAAGGGGGGTGAGTGAGAAACAATTTAGAAATAAATCCATGTTCTTTTCTGAATGGTGTTGAGATAAAAAGATGGGCTGTCGCTTTATTTGCCTTGTCAACAAGCGGGTCTGGATCATCTGCAATCTTCCTCAAAGCGCTTGCTAAGCCTGGCGGGTAGCGAGTAAGAACTACAGCATTTGCATCAGCTAAAAACTCTCTTTTCCTGTTGACGGAAAATCGAATAAGCTGGCCTATTATCGGGCTTAGAATAGCCAATGCTATTGCAACTAAAATAAGAACAGCAAATACATTTCCTCCTTTTCTATCACTTGATTTTCCTTTACTGCTCCAGATAAAACTGCGCAACATGAAATCGGAAAGCAGAGTTACTAAGCCTGCCAGCATAACAACAAGCATCATAAATCTGACATCGTAATTTTTGATATGGGACATTTCATGTGCAATTACACCCTCAAGCTCCTGCCTATTCATTTTCTTAAGCAGACCTGTTGTAACCGTTATTGAAGCATGTTTTGGGTCTCTTCCTGTTGCAAATGCATTCAATGCAGAATCATCAATGACATAAGCTCTTG
>CAYJRS010000020.1:0-6550 GCA_964372845.1 Candidatus Woesearchaeota archaeon
CAAGGACACGGCCCTTTCGCGGCCGGAACCCGGGTTCAAATCCCGGCAGGAGCATATACCCATCTGTGCACTTTCAATGGGATGTTTTTTAGAATTAAAAATAAAGCGATTGATGTGTCACAACCATGTAGTCTGCTCAAGGGGGGTGCTGTAACCTTATCGTCATCTGGAAGAAAAATAAGATAATATGCCATTTCATTGACTTTGAAACCTTTGTTTGTCAATAATTAAAATATCGAATGTAAAATAACTCTTATTAAGCAAAATTATTGTTATAACATCCTCGCCTCTTGAATTGTCTAAATAATAAAAGTGACGTTTAGTATACAATATCCTCAAGGGGCAAGTCTTAAAAAGTCCAGAGATGGCACGGGTGTCCTGATGGTGAAGATAGATCCTTACAACATCAAGGACAAATATTTGGGGTGGAAGGACAAAGCCCTGAAAGAAGGCATTGCTGGTATTTCTAAGGCAATATCTTCTTGACATAGAAAGCTTTAAATAATACTATCATTATAATGATACTATGGATATTGAGGCAATAAACCCCTACGTAATTAAGATTTTAATCTCGGTAAGAGAAAATGACAGCATTGCTGCTATTTCCAAAAGAATTGGATTATCTTATGGCTGGACTCATAAATGGGTTAGTCAGTTAATAAAAGAGGGTATATTGAAGGAAAAGTGGAAAGGAGTAATTTTGCAAAAAGATAACAAATCCTATAAAGAGATAATGAGATTTGTTAGAAAAAATGTTAGTGAAACGAGTTTATATTATTCTGTATTGAACTTATTTGGTATTGAGTATTGTTTCACTAAAACCGATGCTGTATATTTATGGACCGAAGGCAGGTATAATATTTCTAGATATAGGGAATTTTATCCCATTTTCGTTAAAATAATGCCCAAAGATTATCCTATTTTTGAGTGGTATTGCAAAAAATTAAACTTGAAAATAAATGCCAAAGGCGGGGTATTTTATATTCCAAAGATAATTGATAAATTTAAATTTGTTAAAAAAAGTATGTACTCAATAGAGCCATTAGACGAAACAATATCTTTTATGAAGAAAAATATCTATAATTTCCAACCAGCATTAGAAATGGTTAATGAAATGTACAAAAGAAGATTAAATATTAAATATAAAGAGGTTAGTAATCTATAGCATGGAAAAACTAATAACAAAAGAAAACGCCATATTCAATATTTTACAAAGGTTTGTTGATGCAAAATTGGATTTCATAGTTGTTGGAGGTTATGCAGTCTCCGCTTATAAGCACCGGTTTTCTGTAGATGCAGACATTGTTATCCAATCAAAAGATCTAGAGAAATTTGAGTCCATATTAAAGAAAGATAAGTTTTTGTCAGTTATTGAGAAAGAGCTTGAAGATGCCTGTGCCTCCAAATTTATGAGATATGAAAAGGATTCAGCAAGTGTTGACATATTAATTGATGCATTGGCTTCACGTTCAACTAATGCCTCATTTAGCTACAAGTTGTTAGCAGACGATGCTTCAAAAATGAAAATAATCGGCATTGAAAAAGAAGTAAATGCCTTGGTTCCCAGCAAAGAGATGTTGATCGTTATGAAAATCCATTCAGGAAGATTAACTGACTTTAGGGATATTGCAGCATTAGCTAAAAATATAGATACTGATAAAATAAGAAAATTTTTATTTATTGGAGATTTAGCAGTTATAAGAGCTAACTTAGATAAATTAAAAAAAGTAGTAAAAGACAAGAATTTTGTAGATTCTTTTAAAGGAGTTTTTATGGAAAAGAATGAAGCAAGTCGAGCGCATCTCTGAGATAAAAAAGAAACGTGGTTAATCCATATCGCTCCAAAATGCTTCTGGAGCTGTTTGCCCGGCGGGAGCATTTTCATTCATTCCAGCATAGTAAAGGGCAATAGTAAAAGATAAAAAGACAGGTTTCACTGCTTTTATATGGAAAAGGGCTCTTTAAACGAGCAGGAAGTAAATGAGCTAATTGTAAAGGAATTTATTAAAAATGGCTACTCTAAAAGCAATGGAAATAAAAACTGGGCAATTGTGCAGAGAAAATTCTTGTATTTAACGCCTGAATTGGCTAAGGGATTTTTGCAATTGAAAAATTATAAGATTTATCATGAGCAGGTCACTGAGCCAGAGCTAATGTTGCTTAAACAGAATGCTGATAAAATCTCAAGGGGCGCCGGTTATGGCAGGATTAATTTGATAGATATGTATTGCGGCGACGGCACTAAGGCTGTTGAGTTCATCAAAATGCTTAGCAGAGATGCAAGGATTACTTACTGCCCTGTTAATGCTAATAGTCATCTGACAGATTTGGCTGTTAGGAATGTTAAAGCTGGGGACTTCAATAACGTTGTAGACTACAGGCCTGTAGCCTGTACCAATTCCAATGATTTAGACTTGAACATAGTTTTAGACAGGCTAAATGAAAAGGCTTATGACAAAAATGTTATTTTGCTTCTTGGTTCTGTTCTTGCAAGCTATGAGATTAATAGCTATTTGTTTGAGTTAAGCAGAGACATGAAGAAAACAGATTTTTTGGTTATAGGGAATGGAATTAGGGCTGGAGAAAGACTTGTTGGGCTGGACAAATATAAAGATCCTTATTTTAGCCAGTGGTTTATGCATTTAATGGGCGGTCTTGGTTTTAAAGATAACGAAGTCGAGTATGATGCAAGATTTGGAAATTCAAGAGTTGAAATGTTCTATAAAATTAGGGCTGATAAAAGCATAAAAGAAGGAGATATAAAAATAGACTTTAAAAAAGGAGATGAAATACTTATTGCGGTTTTGTATAAGTATTATGAGGAAGAATTTGATAAATTTTGCAGGATGTACTTTTCTGACGTCAGTATTTCCACCGATAATGACAAGGGCTATGCATTAGTTATGTGCAAAAAATGAGAGTTCTTTTTGTATGCCGCACAAATATTGGGAGAAGCCAGGTTGCAGAAGCATTTTACAATGAGCTTTCAAAAAAACATGCAGCCACAAGCGCGGGGACGCAGACTAATGATGACGGAATGCCTCTCGGAATTTTGCGAGGAGCCAATGAAATAGTTTCTTGCATGAAAAATGAATATGGCTTGGATGTTACAAACAAAAATGTCAAGTTTTTGACAATGAAGATGCTTGAAAGCGCAGATATTGTTATTGTTATGGCTGAAAGAGAGACTTTGCCGGATTATTTAAGAAAATTCTCAAAAGTAATTTATTGGGACGTGGAAGACCCAACTGGACGAGGATATCAGGAAACCTGCTTTATTATTGAGCAGATAAAGATGAAAATTGAAGAGCTAGTTGGCGCGCATGGTTAGATTTTCGCTTGACCCAGACACATCAATTTAAATAACGACTTTTGCTAATTGCTTTATGAAACAAGGAAGAATGAATGAGCTGAGGGATTTAAAGAAAAGAAAAAAGTTCAACAAGATGCAGAAGAGACAGCAACATTTGTCTGGAAATACTAAGCTGACAAAGTGATTATTTAGAGCTCTTTAAATTTTTAAGTTTACCAGCAAGATATTTTCCTGCATTTATCGCTCCATTTCTAATGTGGTTTGCATATGGAATCCATCGGGGCACTTTATCTTGATATCTTCTAAAATCCTCTCCATACAATTCTCTTAATTTTGTTTCTTCAATTCTAGCAGTCACTTCAGTACTTATCAATACAGCTGTACATCCTAAAATATTTTCTATTGTTGGATTCACTAGTATCGTACCAAGAGCACTTAATCTAAATCCTGAATAAATCGGGTTTCTAGAGAGGCTATGCATTCCCGTAGTAACCAAACCTTTTTCTTTGTAACAGCCAGGAGAGCTATGCATAGAAATAAAGGCGTATGCCAAGCCGCCCATATTTAAAAATAAACCTCCAGCATCAAATTTTGGATTATCGATGTATGATTCTAATCCAGAGGGGGTTTTTGAGAAAAGTTGGGTTAATTGTTGTCCAAAATAAGATACGATAAAAGTTGTCCAGGCTAGGTTTTCATTTATTCTCGCTTTATTTAGATTATTACTCATCTTCCAACACACAAGAATTCCTTTTTAAACCTTTATCTTGGTCAATGATTTTATGAGCCCGCTGAGATTCGAACTCAGGACCCCCGCCTTTCCTAGCTATTTGAGCTTGAAAATTACGTTTCTGACGAAACGCACTCTTATAAGAGCGGTGCTCTAAACCGGGCTGAGCTACGGGCTCGGTTAAGGAAACTTTATAGGATATTTAAAGATTGGGTTTACTATTTGGCTGTGCAAAATGTTAGAACAGCATCACAACTAGGACCGCAAGCATATCCTCGATAGTTAAGTTTGCACAATTCAGAGTATAGAGAACATTTTTCCTTATCACAGGCTTCACAATTTGAAGAACTGCATTTTTCTAAATCTACTTTTGCCCTTATTTCTTTTACCCATTCTGGCTCTTGATTGAATCGAAAAGGAGATTGTCTTAAAAAATAATAAATAACAAGAATTAAGACTGCAATAAATACAGCTAAGAGAATTAACTCGTGCTTCTTCATTTATCTATCTGACTAATAGATTATAAAAAACTTTTGAATATGGTGATTAAAGATAGTTAATTTTATAAAACAACTTGAGATTAAGAGTTTATGATTATTGGGATTACTGGACCTATGTGTGCTGGAAAAGGAGAAACATCCAAGATTCTTGCAGGAGAGTATGGCTTTAGCCCTATAAGTTTTGGCGATGAGGTTAGACTTGAAGCAAGAGCTTTGGAAATTCCAAAAACAAGAGAAATGCTGCAATGGCTTGGGGCGCATTATAAGCAGATATACGGAAAAGATATTTGGAGTAAAAAGATAATTGCAAAAATGGATAGTAGCACAAAGTATGTTGTTGATGGCTTTAGATGTCCTGAAGAGATTGAGCCCTTTAAAATATATAACCCCTTTGCCCTTATCGGCGTTACAGCTGATTTTGATTTACGATGTGATAGATATATTGCCCGCGCGAGACCTGGAGACACTGCCACGAGAGAATCTTTCACTGCGGCAGACGCTGTGGATAGAGGAGAGAAAGGGCTTTTAGGATCTGAAAGTGCTTTGGTTTATCAACTCAAAGAATATGAAATTGTTAATAATACAAATAATTTTAGAGACTTAAACCATCATGTTGCGGATTTCATTGTTTGGCTTGCAAGCCATCGCAACGCTTAAAATACCTGATCTCTATTTGCTTTTGCCTTTCTCATTACTTTTCCCCAAGTAGCCACTTCCAAGCGGGAACTATTGAAATCTTTTTATTGTCTGTTTTTTGTTCTTTTTCTTCCTCTCTTGAAATAACAAAACCCTCATTAACATTAAATTTATTCATAAACTTGATCATGCCATCAAAATCTATTTTTCCATATTTAATCTCTATAGGAACTATCTTCTTATCACTAAATACAGCATCCACTTCATTCTTGTAAGGGTCTCTCCAAAAAAAATCAGCTTTTAATTGATTTATAACAATGTTTTCAAATATCTTAGATTTAAATAGAGGGTCCTCATTAAATAAAATATTTGTAGAAATTAAAGCAGGGTAATATTTCTTTAATTTTCTCTCTATTTTTCTTTTATTCCTAGAAAAATTATAAAGTTTTCTTATAAGAAAGGAGTCTTCTAAATATCTTAAATAATTGGCTAAAGTTGGTCTTGATATATTATATTCCTTTGAAAATTTTGTTAATTCTATTAATTGTCCTGGATTTTCTGTAATATTTTCCAATATAGAGTTCAGTATAGATATGTCATCAATCTTAAATAAGGAAGGAATGTCTTTATAAAGAACCTTATCTCTTATTCCTTCTTTGATATACATTTTTATTTTTTCTTTATCATCAACATTAACTAATTCGGGAAACCCTCCAGAGAGTATAAACTCTTCAAATAATCTTGAGTATTCTTCTTTGTATAACTCAACAGAATCATAACTAACGCCCTTAAATTTAATAAACTCTTTAAAGGTAAGAGTGTCTACTTTAAATTCAAAAATCCTCCCAGCTAGACTCTCTTTAGATCTTTTTCTTATGAACAAAGATTCTGAACCAGAAACTATCATCTTTATATTCTTTTTATAAATGTCGTAGATTATTTTTATCTGCTCTTGCCAGCCCTCTATCTTCTGGATTTCATCAAATAAAAACAAAAACTTTTCTTTAGACAGGTCTTTTTTATTAATCCTTTCATATTCTCTTATTACATCTCTTAAATCTCCCTTTTTAAAATCATCAAATGAAAAGAGGAAAATATTTTTAGGATTAAATCCTGCAGAAAGCCAGTCTTCTATAATTTTCATCATTATTGTTGATTTCCCAACTCTTCTTAAACCAGTTAATGCTATTATCTGGGGCATGTCTAGAAATTTTTTTATTTTCAGATATATCTCTCTTTCCTTATATTCTAGCCCGAATTTTCCTGTCCACCATGGGTTAAACTCCCTCAGGTATCCTATAATTTCTGCCATTTTGAGTTATCATAAAATCTATTTAATGAAAAGTATAGTTTTCATAGATTTATAAACCT
>CAYJRS010000020.1:6650-13814 GCA_964372845.1 Candidatus Woesearchaeota archaeon
AGTTATCATAAAATCTATTTAATGAAAAGTATAGTTTTCATAGATTTATAAACCTTTCGGTAGATTTTCAATGGAACCGCTTTAACATACATGTTTAAAAATTACGAAATAATTAACACTGGGAAGGATTTAGGTTTGTTGAGGTTAGATGTTTATAAATTTATGAGGCAGATAATCCGCAAACAAAACGCTTAAAATCCCCTCTTTCTCTTTGCTTTTATGTTAATAGGTCTCATAGGTAAGCCCAACGTAGGCAAGAGCACTTTCTTCAAAGCTGCTACCTTAATGGATATATTAATTGCAAACTATCCATTTGCGACGATAAAGTCAAATCACGCTGTGGCTTATGTGAGAATAAAAGACTTAGCTGCTGAATTTGGGAAAGTTAGCAATCCTCGAGAAGGTTACGTAAAAAAATCTTGGAGGTTTGTGCCTTTTGAGCTTATGGATGTTGCAGGTCTTGTTGAAGGAGCAAGCGAAGGGAAAGGTCTTGGAAATGAATTTCTTAATGACTTGAGCACAGCAGATGCATTTATCCACGTTGTGGATATGTCTGGAGAGACAGATGCTGGTGGAAAGCCAACAATGAATTACAATCCTGCTAAAGATATTAAATTTATTGAAAAAGAATTGGACTTGTGGTATTACGGAATTTTGAAAAAAGTGTGGGGGACTTTTACAAAACTCTTGGAAGTGCAAAAAACACAATTTGCTCTCGCTGTTGCTAAACAATTCTCTGGACTTAAAGTAACTCGAGAAGATATTGAGCATGTTGTTCTTAAGGAGAAAATGGATACAACCAAGCCCAGTTCTTGGACAGATGTTCAAATAATGCATTTCGCTCGCGCATTGAGAAAGAGCACAAAGCCAATGATAATTGCCGCCAATAAAGTTGACAGGCCTAATGGAAAAGCTAATTTTGAAAGGATAAAAAAAGAATTTGATTATCCAATTGTGCCTTGCTTTGCCGAGGGGGAATTGGCTTTGAGAGAGGCAGATAAATTAGGAGTTATTGAGTATGTTCCTGGCGAAAAAGATTTTGAAATTAAAAAGAATTTGAGTGCTGCGCAGCAAAACGCGCTTAATGAAATAAAAAAAATTATTGATAAGTTTGGCTCAACAGGCGTGCAGGATGTTTTGAACAAAGTTGTTTTTGATGTTCTCAAGTATATTGCGATTTACCCTGCCGGAGCTAAACTAAGTGACAGCAAAGGAAATGTTTTGCCTGATTGTTATTTAATGCCTCCCGGTTCTACTGCATTAGATTTTGCATTCCGATTGCATAGCGATATTGGAAAGAATTTTATTAAAGCCGTCGATGTGAGAACAAAAAAAGGCGTTGGTAAGGACTATGTTTTGAAGAATGGCGATGGTTTGGAGATAATGACTCGATAGCACAAAAATGCTTATAAAGGAAAGACATGTTTTTAGATTATGGACGTAACAGTTAAGGTAAAATTTGGCAGCAATAAACAGAGCATTGAGAGTTTCGGAAACAATAGATACTTGGTTTATATTAACTCTAAGAAAGAGGATGAAAATATGGCTTATACTGAACTTGTCAGGCTTTTGTCTAAAAAACTTGGCACTCCTGAAGCGAGAATTGAATTAAGGAAAGACATGGGTGAAACGAAGATGTTTTTTATTAACTAAACGAGAGAATTAACAATTTACACTTATTTTAGGTTGTTGTTTATCCTGGAAAAAGTTAAATACCTTTAGATAGATATGATAACAATTTAGTTAAAAAAGGGTAAGAAATGAAATACGAAGATGCTCCTGATTTGAAAGCGCGGATGAACGAGATGATTAGAGTTTTAGGAATGGCTCACATAGACGCGCAGAGAGTTGAGTGCTTGCGGAGTTTTGGGTCTTCTACTAGGAGGACTTTGGCAAGATGTCACACAATAGGAAAGGTTATGCAGAAAGCCATGAAGACCAAGGCATTTTATGCTATCGAGTTTCTTGAAAAATTTGACAAAATGTCCAGAGAAGAGCAGGATAAAGTAATCTTGCACGAGCTTTTGCATATTCCCAAGACTTTTGGAGGAGGATTTAGACAGCACGATTATGTATGCGAAGGCAATGTCAGCCATTTGCACAAAAAATTTGTCAGCCTCGTCAAATGGCTTTAATCAGCAATAATAGCTTAATGTTTCCTTATTTAAAGGAGAACTTTATATAAAAGTATCCTTATTTAAAGGAAAACTTTATATACTCCTAACTCCTTTGTGAATTATGGATAATAAAGAAATAGAACAATATTTAATTGATTTTCATAATAAGAATCTGCCTTTAGGTCTAAAAAGAGATTTAATAATTCCTAAAACTGGAAAAATCAAAGCAATAGTCGGTCCTAGAAGGGCTGGAAAAACCTATTATCTCTATCAATTGATGAGAAAGCTAAAAGAAAGCAAAAAAAGAATATTGTTTCTAAATTTTGAGAGTACTAAATTATTCGATGTAAAATTTAAGGAAATACAAGAGATAGTTAAGATAAATGAAAGACTTTTTAATTCTGAAAAAGACAGTAAACCTGTTTTATTTTTGGATGAACCGCAAAATGTAGAATTTTGGGAGCGAGCAGTAAGGGAGCTTTTTGATGAGGGTTATAACATATTTATTTCAGGATCTTCCTCAAAGCTATTAAGCAAAGAGATATTTACTTCTTTAAGAGGCAGAAGCTTAAGCTACTTACTACTGCCTTTTTCTTTTAAAGAATTTATAAGGGTAAATAATTATAAATTTAATATACTGCTCAGTTCGGAGGAAAAAACGAAGGTCTTAAAACTTATGGATAAATATTTGGAATTTGGTGGATTTCCAGAAGTTACTATAGAGAAAAATGAAGAGCAAAAAATAAAGAATTTAGAAAGCTATTTTGAGCTAACGGTTTACAAAGATTTGGTAGAAAGGTATAAGATAAAAGACTCTATGCTAATAAAATGGCTCATAAAATCATTGGCTACTTCCTATACCAAAGAGCTAAGTATAAATAAAATATATCTAACTTTAAAATCACAAGGCAGAAAAGTTTCAAAGGACGAATTGTATTCTTATTACTCTATGTTTGAAGATTCATTTTTTGCTTTTTTCCTGCCTAAATTTAGTTATTCAGTAAGAAAAAAAGAGCCAATACATAAAGTTTATCTATGTGATGTGGGATTTACGAAGCTGGTAGAAATAAGCGAAGATATTGGGAAAAAAATGGAAAATGTTGTATATCTTGAACTTTTTAAGAGAAAAAAGCCAAATACCGAACTTTCTTTTTGGAAAAATGTTCAACAGGAAGAAGTTGATTTTATAGTAAAAGAGGGAAAACAGATTAAAGAACTGATTCAAGTATGCAAAGAAATAAACAATAATGAAACGAAACAACGTGAAATCCGTGCATTACTCAAAGCTAGCAAAGAGCTGCGTTGCAAGAACCTCCTTATTATAACAGAAGACTATGAGGGTGAAGAAGAAGTTGAATGGTTTGCCTTAAAGGGGAAAGTTAAATTTATTCCTTTATGGAAATGGCTTTTGAGCGGATAATCTCAAATTTCTTATAGATTTTTTGTAAGAGAACCACTTTTTTACCCGTATAACCTGAAGCATTTCCAGTGGAAATGCTTATAAACCTTTTTTGCATGATTATTCTACATAATTGCGATTGTTTTTAGCGTAAGAGAACTAGCCAAAAGAGATTAAAAGGGGATTGATGGTACATAAGAAATACACTTACAAAAAAGGAAAGAGGTTTGGACCTTATTACTATGAGACTAAGAGAGTTAATGGGCGAGTTGTGACAACTTATCTTGGTTCTAGCCCTCCAGTTCATCCCCGCGAAAAGATAAATTATAATAAATTTGTTTATCCTCTTATTTTTATCTTGCTTGTTGGAGTTCTCTTACTTTTTATTATTAATTATGAATGGTCTTTCACTGGAAAAGCAAGCTTGAATATTAAGAGCAATTATAATGTTGGTGAGCAAATTGAAGGAACGCTCAAATTAAACTTAAAGGCGGGAGAGTTTATACCTGCAGATTCTGTTGTTGTTCTCTCTTTGGGCGGCGTTTCGCAGGAGTTTAAGATTTCTGATTTAATTTCCCAAGAGTTTTTATCTGGAGAGTTCTACGCTGAAGGCTCTGACTTGTCTGGGACAGGGGAAGGATATGGTTTGATTGGTCAAAAGGTGATTTATCCTGATGTTAATTTTGAGCTTGAAATTATTCAACCAAGCCCCGGAACAGAGGAAAGTTCCGGAGAAGAACAGCCCCCGCAAGAACCTTTTGTAGAACCTGCCCCCGAACCGATTCCTGCGCCTGAAACAACACCCGAAACAACTCCTCCTGAACCCTCCCCCGAACTAATTCCTGAATCTGCTCCTGAAGAATCTTCATCTCCAATCACAGGAGGGGTTGTTTCTGAAAATAACCAGATAGTTAGTGGAACAGCATCTCAAGGCAAAGATTTTATTTATGACTTAAATAGCGGAGAAGTTGCGCAGTTAGTTGAAGACAGCGTTAATTCTGGGGGCAAGCAATTAGGAGATGGTTCGGTTAGTGTTGATTCAAAAGAGACTTTTGTTATTGTTATAACAGATTACGAAGAAACTATTGAGGGATTTGGGGAAGATTTTTTGGGAGATGAAATTTTAACTTTGGAAATAAATCTTATTAATTTTGGCCTTATTGCTTCAGAAGATGCTTTGATGCAAGTAAAAGTTTCCTATGGTGAGAGTGTCATAGTGAAAGCTGAAAAAGATATTTCAGTAATTGATGAAATTGAAATTTTGCCTGAGGAAAATGCCACAATAAATGAAACCCTTGTTAGTGATATTAACGTAACTGTAAATACAACGCAATATGGCGCTGTTCTTGGACAGCCGGTAAAATGGAATAAGAATATTACTTTATCTGAAGCTGCGAATTTGACTATAGAGCTGCCTTCTGGAGCTGAAAACATCACTATTGTAAGGATTGTAGAAGCTGGAAATCTTACTCTTAATGACACCGGGGAAAATGAAACAGAAATTAATGAAAGCAGCGTTGTTATTGAGCAAGGGAACGTTACAATTGAAGAAAATGCTACAATTGGTGAGAACGTTACTGAAGAAAACAATAGCTTAGAAATTCCTGAACCAGAAACAGCACCTGAAGCAATTCCAGAAGAGACGCCTGTAGAAACTATTCCCACTGAACCAGAAATAGTTCCTGAAGCTGTTCCTGAGGTTATTGTAACGGCAGAAGATAATGCAATTACAGGAGGAGTCATAGCTGAAATAGACACTAGAAGCAAAGATAATTGGATTGTTAAAACATTTAAAAGAATTTTTAGTTTTACTGGCTTAGTTACTATTGAAGATGATCTTGGAGAGCAAAATAATGAAACCTCTGTGCTCTTTGAGATTCCCCAGATTGTGGAAGAAGTTGAAATAGAGTACGAGACTCCTGCGCCTTTGGCTGAAGAAGTTGAAAATGTTCGGGGAAAAACTCTTAAAGTGTCAAGCCCTGAAGATGTGCATTATGAAAACGTTTTGGTTTACACTTACTTAAATGAAAGCCTTCGTGTGAAAAATCCTGATTTGTTAAAGATTAAATGGATTGAAAATGGGACAGAACTTCCTGTAAACTTAGTTAATGATAGCGATTCAAATGGAATTTATGATTATGTTGAGTTTGTAGCGCCACGATTAAGCAATCAAACATTTGAAATAATTGTAATCATAAAAGCAGAGCACCTTGATGAAAACAGGGCTTTTGTTTCAGATATTTATGAATTTGTTAAGGAATTGGACGGGAATTGGTCTGAGCCAATTCCAGCAGAGCATTACGTGAGGGTTACTTTTGAAGTGAATTTGACCAAAGATAATGATATTACTATTTATCCTAGGGCGCTTAATGGAACAAATATTTCTGAAATGAGTATTGAAGTCTATGAATTCAATGGAAATGAGACAATTGCCAAATTCACAGATATAGCTGAAAATGATTATAATAAGGTATTTTTGACTAATCTTCGCGAAAACTACAGTGAAAATGAAACGTATTCTCAAGACATCTTTGATTTGAAGATTTTGGGTGGAAGCGTTGAATTTGACCATATAATTGACCCAAATATAACAGTTAACGGACCGGCTTACGATGTTTCTGTTACTTTTTTAGATAATAAAACATTTGTTGTTGCTTCTGTAAACGGGGATGCTAGAAATATAACTGTTGGAATATATTATACAAATGGGTCGAAAGTGAATTCGTCACTGACTATAGGACTTCCTGTCACACCCGCACTAAACGGGTCACAAGTTTCTGTCGGAGCACTGAACGAAACGGCCTTTGTTGTTCAATGGTGGGAATTTGGAGCTGCCAACGACACAACTTACTCTGCTTTCTCTAGGACAGGAAGAAAACTTACTGGACCTACAGATACAGATACAGATACCGGCGCATTTTCAGGTGTTGGGAGGCCAATTGCGATGAACAATGCTACTGGTCCATTTATTGAACTTTGTTATACTGATGCGGTTGAATCAGATGCCGACGTTGCAGTTATATCACAACCTGGTCCGGGAGCAGGCTGGGGAGCAGGCACAGAATCTCCTGCAACAGGAGTGGATGCAACCATGACTCCTGAAGGCAGAGGAGAGAATCTTATAGCCTGCGCGCCTTTAAACGGCTCTCTTTTTGTTTATGGTTTTTTTGATGACGCTGATAATGACGCGACATTTGTCAGAGCGAGCACTACAGGAGGTATAGTTAATACAATCCTCACGACTACTGACATTGATGCATCTGTTGGAGAGAGGGGACAGGTTGCTTTAACTTCAATAAATGCCTCAAATGCTACTGGAATTGTCAGCCTTTTTGCTTTTGCGTGGTATAATTTTCTCGGGTCAAATATCACTTTGTCTATCAGAAATATAGATAATACTGCGATAGGAAATACAATACTTGTTGATGCAAATGCTTCTGGCGGCGGATTGGATAATCCAAGAATGGCAATGGCCACTGTCAGAAATATTTCACATTCTGACGCATACAACTGGTTTATTCTTGCGTGGAACGATAGAAATGCAGGACAAATTAAGGCCAACGTCTATAATGCTTCTGGAAATTTGAAATACAACTATCTTCTTGCAGGCGATGAAAATGTAACAAGTCCGCTTTTTGATATTTATGG
>CAYJRS010000021.1:0-4261 GCA_964372845.1 Candidatus Woesearchaeota archaeon
AGAGTCTAAGGAAAGTTTTTTAAATCAATAATCAAGCTTTTTTTCAATGGCAAAACGAATAGGCAGATTCAGAAGGAAAACAAGACACAAGCTCAAGAAAAGTATAAAAGAAAGGGGAAAAATAAGCATCTCAAATTACCTCCAAGAGTTCAAGCCCGGCGACCGCGTAATTTTAAAGGCAGAGCCAGCTGTCCAATCAGGCATGTATTTCCCAAGATTCCACGGAAATGCCGGCATTATAAAGGAAAAGCAAGGCAACTGTTATAAAGTATTAATAAAAGACATCAATAAAGAAAAAATAATTATTGTACACCCAATTCATCTCAAACAATGGCAAGCATAAAACTAATTCAAGAATCTCCAGTTTCCCTGCAAGAAATGAAGGAAAAGCTCCACGAGATAGAATCAAGAGACGAAGAGCTTTCATTCAGGGCAAACAAAGTAAAGGATTATTTAAATAAAGTAGTAAGGCTCGATAAAAAGGCAGCTTCTGATCTTAAACAAAAGCTTCTTTCCTTAGACATTCCAAGGTTGAAAGACAGACAGATAATAAAAATTATAGATATGTTGCCAGAAGAGTTAGAAGAATTAAGGGCAGTTTTCACAGGAGAAGTAACTACAATAACTCAGGAAAACATGGAAAAAATAATAGAAGCTGTTAAGCCTTTTATTCAAAAGCAAAAGCCAAAAAAGTAACATTTTTATACTCTTTTTCTTTAATTTTTAAAATGCACCTAGCTATTGGAGAGAAAAATGTTAAAGCAAATATCAAAAGAAGAAACAGCCATTATCCTGGACTTCCTTCCTCACGGTTATCCTTTCGATTCAAGGCCGTTGCACCAGAAGACGCCAATAGCGCAAGCCATCGGTAAAGACCACTTCTCCTTATTAGAGTTAGTTCCGAAAAAGGGAATTCATTTGCAGCCAGATGAAGAGGTTTACATTGGAGAAGGCAAGCGGGACAAAATCCACCATATCACTGGCAGGTTAATCTTAAGCAAATTAACGCAGACAGCGCAAGCCCAATTAACGCCGATACTGGAAAAACAAATAAAGGACAAAGAAAAAATATTTGTTGAGTTTTTCAACAAGTCAGGCCCGATAAATACTCGTCGTCATCAAATCGAGTTGCTTCCAGGAATAGGAAAAAAGCACATGTGGGAAATACTTCATGCAAGAGAGGAAAAAGAATTTACTAGTTTTGAAGACATAAAAGCAAGAGTGAAGTTAATACCAAACCCGGAAAAATTAACGCTGAAGAGAATCCTGGCAGAATTAAATAACGGAGATAAATATAAATTATTTGTAGGAAGCTAATTCTTAAGACTTCGCTCAGAATTATTGTGTATAACTAATGTGACAAGATTTAAAAAGGGTCAATAAGTGTTTTAAATAATGACAGAAGAATTCAGGCAGATCATCAGGTTTTTAGACGCAGACATAAATGGAAACTTCCAAACATGTCACGCATTAACAAAAGTATATGGAATAAGTTACACATTATCTAATGCAATCTGCAACATAGCTCAAATAGATAAGACAAAAAAAATTGGTTCGCTCTCGTCTCAAGAATTAGAAAGAATCCAGTCAATAGTTAAAAATCCAACAGAGATTCCTTCCTGGGCGCTAAACAGAAAAAAAGACATAGCAACAGGAAAAGATAATCATTTAATATCTGCAGATTTAAAGTTTCAAAAAGACATGGACATTAAACATTTAAGAAAAATAAAATGCTATCGTGGTGTAAGGCATTCATTAGGCTTGCCAGTCCGCGGCCAAAGAACAAGAAGCAATTTCAGGCATGGAAAAACAGTCGGTGTAAAAAAGAAATCATTAAAATCAGCGACGGGTAAAAAATAAGAATGGGAGATCCGAAAAAACAGAAAAAGAAATTCCGCAAGCCATTGATGACTTGGAACGAGGAGAGGATAGCAAGAGACAAGGAATTAATAAAGAATTTCGGTTTAAAAAATAAGCGGGAAATCTGGAAGGTAGAATCAAAATTAAAGTCACTTCACGATCAGGCAAAAAAATTAACTGCAGAAAATACAGAGCAGTCAAAAAAAGAGTCAGAGCAGTTGATAAAGAAGCTAACGTCTCTAAATCTCGTTCAGCAGGAGGCAAAATTAGATAATGTTTTGTCATTGACGATTCAAGATTTATTAAATCGAAGGCTTCAAACAGTGGTTTTCAAAAAGGGATTGGCAAGAACAATAAGTCAGGCAAGACAGTTTATTACACACAACCACATAGCAGTGAATAGCCAAGTTATAAACATCCCTTCTTACCTCGTCCCGCTGGAAGAAGAATCATTAGTAAATTTCAATCAATATTCCACGTTAGCAAGCATAGATCACCCAGAACGCATTCAAGAGGAATTAAAAGCTAAGGAGGAAAAAGAAGTTAAAGAGGAAAAGGAAAAGAAGCCAAAAAGAGAATCAAAGAAAAAACAGGAAGAGAAATTAGAAGAAACGCTTCCAGAGGAAAAGAAAAAGCACAAGGAAAAATGAAAACAAATATACCAAAAACAACCATGGGATTATCATTGTGGGTAAAGAATCAAAAGTTAGAAGACATCTGTGACTTAATGATGGAGCACCCTGAATCAGTAGCCAAATCTATAGGAACTGAAAGCATAGTAGGGAAGATAATGCAACGTGTAAAATCAGAAATTCCTGAGAAAGACCGAAGATGGTATCCTCTAAAAAAAAGATGGAAATCAGAATTAAGATTCAATTCAAAAATAATAAAATGGGAAAGAAATCTTAAAGCCAATCCTTCAACAGAAACATATTCTTTTTATAATGAAGAAACAAAAATGGGAAATGAAATTTATCTTGAATACTTAGAATCTCCTAACTGTAAAACCAATATAAGAGAATATAAGGAAAAATAAAATGGAACAACAGAGAGAAAGAAAACTGAGATGGGGAATTGCGCATATATATGCCAGTTATAATAACACTATAATACATGTAACAGATATTACAGGAAGTGAAACATTTGCAAAAGCGTCAGGAGGGATGGTTGTAAAAGCTGATAGAATGGAAAGCTCTCCAACAGCAGCAATGACTGCAGCCAAAATAGTCTCAGAGCAATGCAAAGAGAAAGGCATTAACGCACTAACAATCCGGGTTAGGGCGCCAGGGGGACATGAAGGCCCTATGAGTGCAGGCCCTGGAGCACAAGCAGCTATTCGTGCATTGTCAAGATCAGGGCTCAGAATAGGCATTATAGAGGACGTTACTCCAGTAGCCCATGGTGGTTGTAAGAAAAGTGGGGGTAAACGTGGAAGAAGAGTTTAAAAATCAAAACCCAGAACCAAAGATTTAAAAATCAATTTTACATAATCTCAAAAATGAATATCAAGATTTTAAGGGAAACCCACGATAAGATTATCTATCACGTTTCCAATGCTGAGTTGCCTTTAGTAAATGCTTTGCGTAGATTAATTATAGAAGAAGTTCCGACAATAGCGATTGAAGAAGTGACATTCGTGAAAAATAATTCTGCTTTATACGACGAGGTTATAGCTCACAGATTAGGATTGCTTCCACTAACTTCAGATATAAAATCATACAATTTCCAAGACGATTGCAAATGCAAGGGAAAGGGCTGCTCAAGATGCCAGGTAAAGATGACATTGCAGACAAAGGGTCCATGCACAGTGTATGCATCAGACTTAAAATCAAAGGATTCAAAAATAAAGCCAGTCTACCCAGAAACACCAATTACTCTTTTACTGAAGGGACAAGATCTTCAACTAGAAGCTACTGCAAGATTGGGCAGGGGGAAAGAGCACGCAAAATTCTCTCCAGGATTAGCTTATTACCGACTCTATCCGTCGATAAAGACTACAAAAGATTCTGATATAAAAAAGTGCGCAGAGCTCTCAGAAAATTTAGAAGTTAAAGGAAACAAGTTGGAAATAAAAGACATCACCAGCTGGAACGAAGCCCAAGAGCAGATATGCGAAAAAAACAATGTTGCAGTAGAATACGACAAGGAAGATTTCATATTAACAGTTGAGTCATGGGGCCAGCTTGATATTAAAAAAATTCCAAACTTAGCACTAGATATCTTTGAAGACAAGTTAAAAGATCTTGAAAAGAAAATCAAATAATAATCTTAATAAACATTAATTCTCTTTTTTATTTGCTTTTCAAAAGCTGGAAAGCGGGGGTGCCGGAGTGGTCTAACGGGCCAGCTTGAGGTGCTGGTGGCTTAGTGCCTTCGCAGGTTCGAATCCTGTCCTCCGCAA
>CAYJRS010000021.1:4361-13171 GCA_964372845.1 Candidatus Woesearchaeota archaeon
CCTCCGCAAAACTTATAAACCAAATTTCTGAAAATTAATGCATGAAAAGAACAGGCCCAACAAATCCGCATCTGCAGAAGCTAATTATAGATTTGAAAAAATTGTCAGCTCAGAAGCAAGTGAAGCTATGGAAAAGAATTGCTAAAGATTTGCAAAGACCAACAAGAATAAGAAGAAAAGTTAATCTCTACAAAGTTGAAAAACACTTAAGGAATGGAGAAACCGCTTTAATTCCAGGGAAATTATTGTCATTAGGAAATCTAACAAAAGAAGTGGAAATAGCAGCATATCAGGCATCAACCCAAGCAAAAGAAAAAATACAAAAAGCAGGAGCTAAATTTCTAACAATTCAAGAATTAATGAAAAAAAATCCGCAAGGAAAAAAAATAAAAATAATAGGTTAAGATGAAAGATTTTTATGATGATTTAGAAGAAGAAAGAGATTATTCTTATCAATTTAATTTGCCAAAAGCAGATCCGTTAGAAATAAGGATTAAAGAAGTTAGGCTTGTTAGAGAGAGGTTTATGCCAAGACCATATGATATAACTCCAGGTGAAATATTTGCTTTGGATTATGCTAAAAAAATAATTGCCAAGTTGAAAGATGATAATCGATGCTGAAAATTTAATATTGGGAAGATTAGGAGCTTTCGTAGCTAAAAAATCTCTATTGGGAGAAGAAGTGCAAATAGTAAATTGCAAGGACGCAGTTATCATCGGAAAGAAAGATGTTGTTTTAAGAAGATACAGGGAAAAGCAGGAAAGGACAACGCCAAGAAAAGGCCCTTTTATTCCAAAAACAGCAGATAGGTTTGTAAAAAGAGCAATCAGAGGAATGCTTCCATATAAAAAAGGAAGAGGCAGAGCAGCATTTAAAAGAATTCTTTGCTACAGCTCGCTACCAGAAAGCCTTAAAAATAAGGAAATCATAGTGTTAAACAGCATAAATGTCCTAAAAACAAATAATGTTAATTTTATAAAGGTACAAGATATTTGCAGACATTTAGGGGGGAAATAATGAAAATAGTCCACGTCTCTGGAAAGAGAAAAAGCTCAGTTGCAAGAGCTACATTAAAAGAAGGTGACGGGGTTATAAGGATAAACAACCAGCTATTAGCGCATTTCAGCAACAAGATGGCGCGAGAGAGGATTAATGAGCCGTTGAAAATAGTAGGAATGGAAACAGCTCAAAGAGTAAATTTTGATATAGATGTTAACGGCGGAGGCTGGCAATCGCAGACAGAAGCAATAAGATTGGCAATTGCACGCGCTTTAGTCACTTACACAAAATCAGACAAACTAAAAAGAGATTATTTAAATTATGACAGGCACCTTTTGATAGCAGACACTCGCAGAAATGAAACTTCGAAGCCGAACGATTCTGGAAAGCCGAGAAAAAAAAGGCAGAAGTCTTATCGTTAGTAATCTGTTCAAATAAGGTTTTTATATTTTCTTATTATTTTTCTTTTAGCAAGATTTATAATCCCTCCCTTTCGCATACACTCATCAAAAGGAGGCGAAAGATCATGAATTGTAAAAAGTTAGTGTTTATTTTTCTACTTCTAATTTTATTTAATGTTACCCTAGCTGAAGAAGAGACACTCTCAGCACAGGATCAGAATGTAACTTCAAACGATACAAATGTAACCGCAATAAATGAAACCGGAGTTGAAATAGATTTAACAGCGAACGAATCAGAAGTAATACAAGAACAGGAAAAAGAAATAGAAGAAATAATTTTTAAGAATTTTATTCCAAGAGAATTCAAGCTTGGAGATGCGCAGTTCAGTATACAATTGCAAAATAACAAAAATGAGACAATAACAAATCTATTAGCTTTGGTATCAGGAAAAGGTTTCTCAACTTATGAGGTAGCAGCAATAGAATCATTAGAGCCGGGGGAAAAAGGCTACATTCTAGTAAGCGGAAACTTCAAGGAAAGCGGATTAATTAACCTGACAATAAAGATAGCTCAAAAAACATTTTATCAGGAGGTTAATATTCTTGGAGAGAGCGAAGAAGATGTGAAGAAAGCAGAAAACTTATTGAAGCAGCAGGAAGTAAAGAAAAAAGTCCTAGCCGACCTCTCATTACAACTCGAAATATTAAAGCAAAATTATTCTGATATGGAAGCAGAATTGGCCCAAAAAGAAAAAGAAGGTTATGATATAAAAGACACCAGTCTCAATGAGCTAAAAAAGTACATAAGGGAAACTCAAGCAAGTATTCTTGGTGAGCACACTGAAGAAGCAAGAATAAATATTGGATTAGCAACAGAAGAGTTTAATACTGTAGAAAGTAAATTGAAAAATCTGGAAAAATTGCCGTTCATGAAGAGATTTAAAGAGCATCTAATAATATTCTCATCAATTGCAGGAGCAATAATAACTTTTTTTGCTTTATATGAGTTATTAAAGAAAAAAGGAAAAGAAGCTGTCACGACGATAGGAAGCATAAAACCAAAGACAGAAAGCAAAGAAGAACCAAAAGTAGAGCAGCAAGAAATAAACAAAGATAATGAAGCTGATAAGTCAGAAGAAGAAAAAGTAACCGAAGAAAAAATAGAGAAGATAAAACCAGAAAAAAAGAAGAAGGAAAAGAAGAAAAAAAAGCACAGATAAGGCAAGCAACATAGAAAAGCCCTATAGGGTGATCTAATTCATCTACTATTGAAGAGGTAAAATTTCATCTACCGCATCCCCACACAGCACTTATAAATAATTTAGTTCTATAATTATTCACCTGACTGATAGCCTTGATTCCAAAACATTTTTTGTTCAGATTTCAATAATTCCTTTTGTTTCTTTAATCATGTCTTGGCAGAGCTCAAGCAATTCCTCAACTTTCTGCAAATCAATATATAATTGGAGTATATCCCTTTCTTTTAATTTTCTTTTAATTTTCTTTTAATTTTCTTTCAAATTCCTCTTCAGTCAGATATAGCGGATGTACCTTTAAGCGGTTATCTTTATTCATAGCAAAATAGCAAAGCTTTTAAATGTAGTTTAAGGGTAGTAAAGAAAATACTATAATGCTATTAGGAGTTGATCAAAATTATAATTCCAGTCAGATGTTTCGGCTGCGGTAAGCCAACTGCGCATCTATGGCAGCACTACAATGACGAGCTGAAAAAAGGAAAATCACCAAAAGAGGTTCTGGATAAATTGGGAATGGAAAGATACTGCTGCAGATCAGTTTTCTTGAGCCACATTGACTTATTGGAAACAGTTGCAAAGTTCAAGAAAGGCTAAGTTTTATTAATAACGTCTTCTTTTTTCTAGTTGATGAAATATCCAAGGTTCTTCGCATTAGCTTTAACAATAATAATAGCAATATTAATATTTAACAACGAAAGAATAATATCCCCGGAAAATTTCTTGGTTATTGAAAATTATTTGTCTTCTTTCACAATGGGAGTATTATACGTCTATGGATTTACAGCAGCATTAGCAACTGGCTCATTGCTAGTAGTGGCAGAACAGCAAAATATTTTTATAACTGGGATAATTGCTGGACTGGGAGCATTAATGGGGGACTTGATAATATTCAAGTTCGTTAGGGGGACTTTTAATGAAGAATTGAACGAGTTAAAAAAAACAAAACCAATAAAGAAGATAAGAAAATTCCTAAAAAACCATTCGACTCTCAACAACGCAGTTCCAATAATATCATACATAATAATTGCATCTCCGCTTCCCGATGAGATAGGAGTTTCATTAGCTGCAATTTATAGGGACACAAATACAAAATATTTCTCAGTATTGGCATTCTTGCTGAACACTGCTGGAATATTTGTAATCCTAATAATAGGAAAAATCACATAAAATGCATCATGCCAAAAAAGTTGAAGATGTTTTAAAAGAACTGAAATCATCGTATCAAGGATTATCACATCAAGAGTCAATAAATCGGCTTTCAAGATTCGGAAAAAACGAATTAAAAAAAATAAGAAAAATATCGATAGCGAAATTAATTCTACAGCAGTTCATAGACCCTTTAGTTTTAATCCTCCTTGCAGCCGTAGTAGTTTCATTCGTAATAAACGCCAGGAAAGATGCAGTGGCAATTTTTGCAATCGTAGTTTTAAACGCAATAATAGGGTTTTCACAGGAATACAAGGCAGAAAAAGAAGTTGACTTATTAAAAAAACTCAGCTCGCAAAAAGCAATAGTAATTAGGGAAGGAAAAAAGCAGGAAATAGACGCAAAAAATATTGTTCAAGGAGATATATTAATCATAGAAGCAGGAGATAAAATCCCGGCAGATTCAAGATTGATAGAAGTTAATAATCTAAAAATTGATGAATCATCGTTGACAGGAGAATCAACAACAGTAGAAAAAATTACGTCAACATTAGAAAAAGAAACACAGGTGGCAGACCAGAAAAATATGGTTTTCTCAGGAACTATTGCAAAAGAAGGAACAGCAAAAGCAGTGGTCACTGCAACAGGAATGCAGACTGAAATTGGAAAAATAGCTCACCTTGTTCAGGAAACAGTTGAAGCAGAAACTCCTTTGCAGAAGAATCTAAAGAAGCTTGGAAAAGCATTAGCAACAATAATTCTTTCATTAGCATTAATAATTTTTATTGTAGGAATAATAATGGGTACAAATACATATGATATGTTCCTTACTTCTTTGAGTTTGGCAATATCAGCAATACCAGAAGGTCTGCCCATAATAATGACTTTGGCTTTAGCATTGTCAGTTCAAGTAATGTACAGGAAAAAAGCATTGATCAGAAAACTAAAGGCAGTAGAAACTCTTGGCTCAATAACAGTAATTGCTTCTGATAAAACAGGAACATTGACAAAAAACGAGATGACAGTAACAGATCTTTTTGTAAACAATAAAGAAATACAGGTGACAGGAAAAGGATATGAAACAAAAGGAAAATTTCTCCACAACAACAAGGAGATAAATCCAGATTCTTTCAAGACTTTATTAGAAATCGCAAGCTCTTGCAACAACGCCCAGCTTCCAAAGTTAGGAGATCCTACAGAGCTTGCATTATTGGTTTCGGCTGCAAAAGCAAACATAACTCCAAAAGAAAGAATAGCAGAAACTCCTTTTAATGCAGTAGAAAAATACATGACGACAACGCATTTAATCAGCAACAAAAAAATAATTTACATCAAAGGAGCTCCAGAAAAATTATTGGAGATGTCAAGTTTTCTGCAGATAGATAATGCAGTAAAGAAAATATCAAGCGACGATAAAAAATTAATTCTGGAGCAGAATAAAAAAATGGCTTCAAGGGCGTTGCGAGTTCTAGCAATGGCTTACAAGCAAGATGGCAAAATAATTCTCGTAGGATTACAGGGAATGATAGACCCCCCTAGAAAAGAAGCAAAAAAAGCAATAGAGCTATGCAGGCAGGCAGGAATAAAAGTATATATGATAACAGGAGATCACATCAACACGGCAGAAGCAATTGCATCTCAATTAAACATTCCCAAAGGAGCAGTCGAGGGAAAAGATTTAGATAAGCTATCAGAAGATAAACTGCAAAAAATAGTAAAAGAAAAATTCATCTTCGCAAGAGTAACACCAGAGCACAAATCACGTATTCTAGCAGCATTGCAAAAAAATAAAGAAATTGTAGCTATGACTGGAGACGGAGTCAATGATGCGCCAGCATTAAAAAAAGCAGACATAGGAATTGCAATGAACATAAAAGGAACAGACATAGCAAGAGAGTCTTCAGACATGATTCTTATCGACGACAATTTCAGCTCAATAGTCAATGCAATTAAAGAAGGAAGGATTGTTTACGACAACATTAAGAAATTTTTAAAATATTTATTGTCGGTAAATTTCAGCGAACTGTTCGTTGTTTTGGCAGCTTTATTTGCAAAGCTCCCTATTCCTTTTCTTCCATTACAGATATTATGGATAAACTTAGCAACAGACGCGCTTCCGGCATTGGCATTGAGCAAAGAAAAAGGAGACCAAACAATAATGCATCGCCCTCCAAGGGATCCAAAAGAACACATACTTAAAGGAATGCACTCTTACATTATCATAGGAGGATCGCTTGCATTCATAGCAATGCTCAGCCTATTTTTGCTTGAATATTTAACAACGTATAATCTTGCAAAAGCAAGGACAATCGCAGTAACAACCTCGGTTATCTTCCAAATGTTCTTCGTATTTTCATGCAAGTCAGAAAACTCATTAAAAGAAAATAATTTATTTTCCAATAAGTATTTAACAGTCGCAGTTTTATTAACAATAATTCTTCAAGTGCTAATAATCTACACACCAATAAACGCAGTTTTTCAATTTACTCCATTGGGTATCAAAGATTGGCTTTTGATAACATTGGCAGGCTCAATCGGTTTTATATTCTTTGAGGTAAAAAAATTAATAAAGAGCAGATAACAATCTACACTGATGAAAAAAGGGGCGAAGAAAAAAACAAGAAAAGAAGTAAAAATACAAATAATTTTGGTTCTATTAACAATTGTATTCATAACCTTTATTTATTATTTTGTTCCGCCAACATTCATCGGCTACACAGTATTACAAGGATATAAGATAGATATTACTAACAGTTCTAACTTCAATTACAATGATTCAGAAGTCAAAATAATAGGAGGAGTAATTTCATTGAAACAAATGACGACTACAAATAATTATACAGAAGAAAATAAAATCACAGCATATATAGAATCAGCAGTAAGGTACACAGATGATGAAATCGTAAATGCAACAGAGGAGATAAGTGCACTAGACGGAAATATAACGAATGTAGATAAAAATAAAACATTCGACGTAACTTTTAATGAAACTTTAAAAAATAATGATACACTTAATTTTTATTTAAAGGGGATTAGTGGTAGTTCAGAAGCGGAAATATATCTCTGTCAACTTTCTATACAATGTTCTTCACCAGGATACGGAAATCTAAGCTACAATGGAGCAGAAGGCTGGTTTTCCATAACAATAGAAAATCTATCATCTCCGGTACAAAGTTTCAATATAGACCCTCCAGTAAAAGTAAAATTTGATTACATAAATGCAACAAAAATAATTTTAGAAGAGCATTCAGAAACAAATACATCTTATCCTTCTAGTTCAGTCATAACAACAGATATCACAGTACAGAATTTAGTGTCATGGAATAGTTTAGAGGTTGAAGAAAACTTAAATGAACAAAACATCACTTATGATTATTCGACAGATAACGGCTCAACTTGGGAATCAGTTCCAAATGATAAAAATTTGACAAATATTTCAACAAACACAAGTACAATCGCAATCAGAATAATATTATACAGCAACGGCACAGCAACGCCCTCGATTTCATCACTAAACATAACTTACTTAGCAAAAGAGCCGCAAACTTATTATGAAGTAAATAATTCAGCAACGATATCAACAATTAAAGATGAAAACATGACTATCAACTCTTCATCATCTACATTAGAGCTTAATATAGTAACGACAGAAACGCTGTCAAACATAGAATTTAACATATCAAATTTAGAAAATACACATCCATCAACGCTATCAAGGCTAAAAGAAATAGAAATCGTCTCCCCAGGTTTGCAGAATAAAATCAGCACAGCAACAATAAAAGTTTATTACACAAGTGAAGAAATAAAAAATATTAATGAATCAACTTTAAAAATATATTATTACAACGAAACATTACAGGAATGGCAACCGCTTGAATCAACAGTGAATACAGAGGAAAATTATTTACAGGCTAATCTGCAGCACTTCAGCATCTATGGAATATTCGGCGAAGACAATCCGACACAGCAAGAAAATAGCGGAAGCTCAAGTAGCACAAATTCTGGTGGCTCAGGTGGAAAGAAAGAATTTACAAGAGGAACTCCGGCTCAGCAAGAGCAAACACCTAATACAGAAACTAAAACAGAAGCAACAACGCAAGAGCAGGAGCAAACAGAGCAAGAGATAATACCAACACAGGCAGAAACACAGACAGCAAAGCAGTTAACGCCGACAGGGAACGTAGTAAGAATAGGAAAAGTACTTGCAACAGGAAAAGTAAATCGAAGTCTTATAATCCTAACAGCAATCTTGATGGCAGCCTACATAATTACAAAAATAGAAGAGAGCGAAAAGAAAAAATTTTTATCACTCAGATAGAAAATTATTCGTCCTCGGTCCCAAAATCCTCTGGCTTGAATTTAAGATCGCCAAGTTTTCTCAGCTTCAAGTACTCTCTAGCTAAAATGTAGAATACCATTCCTAAACTTTTTCTTCCTTTATTGTTGCAAGGCACAACCAAGTCAAGCTCATTTGCAGTGTTATTTGTATCGCACAGAGCAATAACAGGAATCCCGAGTTTTAAAGCGTCATCGATAACGTTTTTATCTGGAAAAGGATCAACAACAAGCAGTAATTTGATCTCCATAAATTCTTCCAGGGCAGGATTCAGTAACACCCCTGGCGAGTATCTTTCGCTAAAAGCCTTGATTCCAGTAACTTGGGAAAATAATTTCAAGGCCTTCCAGCTGTTCTCTCTCCTTCCTATTACTAATATCTCTTCAGGATTATATCTCGCAAGAAAACCAGCAAGAATCCTCAATCTTTTATTTATCTCCTGAATGTTCAAAATAGACAACCCATCAGGCCTGACTTTGTAAATAAAAGGCTCCATATATTTTGTTTTGTATTTAGTGCCAATATGCAACCCAGCTTTCAAATACTGGTCCAGTGGAACTAAAAATTCTTCTTCAGCCATAACTCAGTTTCAAAAATAGCTGTTTATAAATCTTGCTGAGAAAATAGATAAGAAAATAGAAAAATAGAATTCAATTCAAAAGTTCTTCAGG
>CAYJRS010000022.1:0-12730 GCA_964372845.1 Candidatus Woesearchaeota archaeon
TGCAATCTGCGCAACAGTTTGTTTGTGTTTCTCCTGTATTACAAACCGAATCTCCGCAGGTATAGGTTAATGCTGCATTGAATGTGATTCTTGATGATTCATCTCCTGTGTATAGAATATCTGTAACTGAAATTCTTACTCCACTAATTATTTCTGACGATCCCAAATTGACAATATTTTTTTCATCGTCGACTTGGATTACTGCCTTGCTTTGCTGCAAGGATACTACTGTTATTTTTCTGCTTTCAAAATCTGCTGATTCTCCCTGTTTCAAATCAAAGGCTAATACCGATTGTAGGAATAAAACTAAAATCAGGATAATTACATATTTTTTCATACTATCTGTAAATCTTTTTTGATATAAAAACTTTTATATAGCTACTTTTGATGAAAGAATTTATGCGGGAGTGCCGGAGTCTGGAAAACGGGCAGGAATGATTTTTGAAAAAAGATTGTTGCCAGACTTAAGTTTTCCAACAGGAAATCCTGTGGCTTAGTGCCTACGCAGGTTCAAATCCTGTCTCCCGCAAATTCACAATATTTAAATACAATTTTTCTTAGAAAATTTCTATGCCCTGGTAGCTCAGCCTTGGTAGAGCACACTTCATTTGAAGGCTCAATTCCTTGGTAAGGAAGAGGTCCTGAGTTCAAGTCTCAGCCAGGGCTTGCGAATATTTTATATAATTAAATAATTTTTTAATCTCTATGAGCAGGAAAGGTCAACTTGGAATTTTGTTTGCCGTTATTATTCTATTAATTATCTTGCTAGCAATTTGGCTTTTGAAGAGGAGAATTGGTTAAATGAGAAAATTATTTATTTATTTTATATCTGCAATTGTAGCCATTTTTGGTTTGTTTATAGCATATCAGATATTAAAAATAATTCTTGGCGGTTCTTGGAACGTTGAGGATGTGATACTTACTCTGCTAATGTTTAATTTAAGTGCAATTCTTACTTTGATGATGTTTCTGCATAACGTAAAATCTTCTTTGTCTGGGTTGAAATCAGATCATAAGCATTTGTCTAACCAGTTTAAAGCTATGGCTAAAGATTTTAAGGAGCATTTGAGAAAACACGATTAAGAAAATTTATATATATCAAGGAATTTTTAATAACGATGGATAAAAGAGGTCAGATTTATATTTTAGCTGCTGTTGTACTTGTGATAGCGATCTGGGGCGTTATTAAAGTTGTTAATAAGGTTGAGCCTCCTGAAGAGGATAATTTTGATTTCTATGTCGAGAACTTTGTTGGAGAAAGAGCTTATGTCATGGACTTAGGATACTTGCAGGGAGATGATCCTACTGCACACTTTGTTGAAAATTTAGGGAGCGAGGACAATCTGCTGAATACTTTTACCAAACTTGGATTCAATGTTGGGTTGGTGATGGTTGTTTATGATAGTAGGAATACTGACAAACCCTGGAACATTGTTAACTTCTTGAGTTCTCCTCTTGAAACTAATTGTGGAGGATGTGAGGGGAAGAATGTGCTGCAGCCTGCACAGGGAGATGCTGGTGGAATGTCTTTTTCTTTTGGAGGGGGGAAGAATTTCTTTTTAAAATCGAGCCAGTTGAATGATCTGAATAGTAAATATTATGTGCAGCAATATGGAGATGCGAATGAAGTCTATGTTGATATCGATGGAAATAGATATAAGTTTGAGAAGCCGATAGGAAAAAGCAGAAGAATCGAAAGCCTGATTTTCAAAAATTTAGATGAAGATTATATCAAAGTGGTGAAGGTATGATGCTGAGAAAAGGGGATGCAAGCATTGTTGCAACTGTGCTGTTGATTGTTTCTGCGATTGCTATTGCTTTAATGGTTACAACTTTTTCTAAACAGACTGAAGAGCAAGTAAGTGAGAAAATAGTTACTATGGGAAGCAGCGTTGAGTGCGCCGATGTAAGAATTAGCGTTGAAGGCTATGATGAGCAAGGTGGAAGAAAACTGACTATGAAGAATAGGGGGACACTTGGAATTAGCAAAGCCATATTGAGGGTTTATGGAGACACAATTGGTAACGAAGAGATTGACTTTAGCAAGAAAAATTGCCCTGCTGGAAGCTCTAAATTTTTACCTCAGGAAAATTGTGAACATGGGATTTTTGCTGGAGTTAGTAATGTCTATAAAATCGAAATTATTCCTGTGATTATTTCTGACGACGGAGAATTGGGATGCGAGGATAGAATAACAACATGGGAGAAATAAATTTAATTAAAAATAAAAAAGGAATCAGCCAGATGATTGTTGTTGTGCTGCTTGTAGTTTTCGTTATCGTCCTTGGGTTTTTGATATTTAAATTTTCATCTGAGAGCTTTATTGAAGAGAGTCAGAAAGGAACCGATAGAACTATTGCGCAGGATATCTGTAGGGAGGAAGTTAAGATAAGGGTTAATGATGTGAAAGACAGCGGTGATTTTTTTGCGATTGACGTCGAGAATTTGAAAGAAAGAGCTTTGAGTGACTTTTTGATTAGATATGAAAGTGAAGGCAATGTTGAAATTAAAAAAGCAAGGCAGGTTTTGAGCGGATATGAAAGGGTTAATGTTAAAGCTGAAAAACCGAGTTTTAATCCGAAAATTGTCAAAGTTATACCACAGATAATACTGGAAGATGAGCTACAGACTGCTCAGCAAGGATGGTGGCTATGCTCAGGGCAAATTGCTATTTACAATCTTTAAGAAATGAGAAATAAAAAAATAAATAAAAAAATAAATAAAAAAGGAATAAGCGCTTTGGTTGCCACTGTGCTGCTTACTGTTTTTGTTATCTCACTTGGATTGGTTGTTATTAACTGGAGCAGCAAACTTGTTGGAGAGGGCATTGAGAAGTCTCAAAGCAAAATAGGAAGTAGTTTGGAATGCGCTGATGTCAATATCAAACTTGAAAGTAAACCTGGAGCAAGCTCGACGATAATTGTTAAGAACAATAATAGGAATGATTTGAAACTAAAGGGTTTTATTACAAGATTCTTTATTACTAACCAAAATGTCATTGTTGATTATGCAAATGAGAACACTGAGATAAAAGCATTTGGAGCTAAAGACTTTGATTTTTCCAATCATCAAACTATTAATGCTGCCGGAGGTGCTGGAGTTCCTGTTGAATGGAATGGAGAGGATAGAATCGAGATAATTCCAAGAGTTGATATTGGAGGAGAGATAGTTAATTGCGATCTTAGGAAAGTGAGCTGGGAGAAAGAATGAGCAAATTATTTAAGTTGAAAGTTGTAGGATTATTGGGGAGAAAATGAATAATAGAGGAGATATATGGATTTCAGCTGCGCTGTATACTGCTATAGGCGTCATAATGGTTACTTTAATTTTAAGTGTTGGAATGCCTTTTGTAAATAAATTAAAAGCTAGGAATACTGTGCTGCAGACTAAAAATGTTCTGTATGAATTTGATAGTGCTATTAGATCTGTCTACAATGAAGGCTTTGGAAGCAGAAGACCATTGTTTGTTGAGATTGGCGAGGGAGACTTTACTATTGATGGTGTTAATGAGAGGATAAGCTGGAAGATAATTAGCGACGAGAAACTTGGAATAGAGCCTGATCTGCCGAAGCCGATTGAAGAAGGTAATTTGAAAATTAGCTCGAGAAGCCTGGGGCAGGGATTTGAAATAGAATTATTTTTAGATTATAATGGAAATATTGACATCGAAAGTAACTTAAAACTGCTGAGCGGGAAATATAATTTAGTGATAGAACATACTTATGACACGAAGGATTATGTGAACATAAGAGAGAGCGGATGAGTAAGGTTTATATCTGAGCTTTGTATTTTATATCTTGAGGTGATATGTTGCTTAAGCTAGATTCTCTGTTTAAGAAAAGTAAAATAAAAGAGGAAGTGAAGGAGAAGTCCCTGTTTAAAATAAATTTTGATGCTAAAAAGCCTGTGCTGCCTGATGTCAAGGATGAAACTAAGCTAGATTTGAGGTATGGGTTGATAATACCTTATACTTACGCGCATTTATACTGGGATGATGTTCATGGAGAGGTGGTGTACAGCGTTGAGGAGCCCAATCTTGATGTTAAAGAAAAAGAGGTTTTGAATACGCTTGAGCAGGGGATGCAGGAATTGATTGATATAAGCTTCATTAATGTCGACGACAAAGAAGTTTTGATTGAATATCTGGAGAAGAATGTTCAAGTGCTTTTGAAAGAGCTTAGCATTGAGATTAACAGGAATTCTTATTCGAAGCTGATGTATTACATATACAGGGATTTTATCGGATTGAATAAAATTGAGCCGCTGATGAATGATTTCCACATTGAAGACATTGAGTGCAATGGTGTAAAGACTCCTGTTTATTTGGTTCACAGAAAATTTGGGAACATAAGAACAAATATTATTTATGATGATTTTGACGAACTGACTAGCTTTGTCGAGAAGCTTGCGCAGAAATGCGGGAAATATATAAGCTATGCAAATCCTATTATGGATGGGAGACTGCCTGACAGCGGAGCGAGAGTAAATGCCACTTATACAGAAGATGTCACTTCTCGTGGTCCTACTTTTTCAATCAGGATGTTCACTAGGGAGGCGTGGAGTCCGGTGAAGCTGATGAATATTGGAACTGCTTCTGCTGAGGTGCTTGCGTATTTATGGATCCTAGTTGAGCATGGCACTAACATCCTTGTCGTCGGTGGAACTGGAAGCGGCAAAACTACAATGATAAATGTGATAGCATCTTTTATCAGACCAGAGGCTAGAATTGTTTCCATTGAAGACACAAAGGAGCTTCGTTTAATACATGAAAACTGGCTGCCTAGTGTTGCAAGAGCTGGTACAGGTGTGGGCGGAGAAAACATTGGAGAGATAACCTTGTTTGATCTGTTAAAGGCTAGCTTTAGGCAAAGGCCTGATTACGTTATCGTCGGAGAAATTCGAGGACAAGAGGCTAATGTTCTGTTTCAGGGCATGGCTTCGGGACATAGCGGGCTTGCAACAATGCATGCTGATGATATTAAAACCGTTATTAAAAGATTAGAAACACCCCCGATAAATCTTAGCCCGAGCCTGGTGGAGATACTTGATGTTGTCTGCCTTGTTGGACATGCAAAAGTTAAAGGGAAAGAGATGAGAAAACTTAGGGCTATTCAAGAAATAATTCGTGTTGGAGAAAATGGAGAGGCAGAGGTCAATGTTCCATTTCAATGGGATGCAGGAAGAAATGTATTCTTGTTTAAGAGAGACAGTGTCGTGTTCAAAAAAATTGTTTCTAAAAAAGGGGTTAGCATGGAGGAGCTGCAGAGAGAATTTGAGCTTAGAAGAAAATTATTGAATGCACTGTATAAGAAAAACATAATGGAATTTGAAGAAGTGCAGAGAGTCATAAATGATTATTATAAAAATAAGGATGCGGTTATGAAGAGGTTTCTGCTATGAGCCTTGAAGACTTTAAAAAAAGCTTAATGAAAATTAAAGACCTTAGCGTTGATTATGACAGGATAATTAATCAGAAAAATGAAATTGAGCTGGATATAAGAAATTTGAAAGCGAAATACAGGGAGGCTAAAGTCGAGAGGGAGGTTTTTTCCGAGTATAATAAAAAATTGAGCGTTGCTGAAAATGAGCTGGTTAAAGTCAGGGAGAAAATAATGGAATTATGCAGAAAAAATAGTTTGATTCTAAATGACGAGCTGAAAAATGTTATCTGAGCAAATCCAGAGGAAAATTGAGGAAGCTGAGAAAATAATTAATGAGATTGAAATAGTTAAAAGAGACTATAGAGACGTGCTGAAAGACTACAACAAACTGAATAAGGGTTTTGTAAAAGAAAAAATAAGCGACGATGAGTATAAAGAAAAATTGAAGCAACTTGAAGGGAAAGACGTCAAGGGAAGCAAGGCAGTAAAAAAAATAATTAGTCTGCTAGAAAATCTAAAAGAAATTAATCAAGACATTTCCAAATTATTTGAGGTCAAAGAAAAGGCTAAGGAAACTGTTGTCGATGTTAAGAAAGCTAGATCATTTGTGAAGATCCTGAAGAAAGGGAAAGTTGCCGAGGAGAAAATAAAATACAGCACTTATTCCTACAACTATCTTGGAAAATATGCCAATTTGATTTTTGATAAATTCAGCAAAAAACTTGCGAGGAGTTATCCTGAGTACTTCGAAGCGCTTTATAAAAATTTAAGACTTGCTAACATAAGGGTTTTTTCCAATACTTACATTAATTTGGGACTGATGGGGAGTTGCTCCGGAGCTTTGCTTGCTTTTTTTTCCGGGTTTTTTATTTTTGGATTTGGAATAATTGATGTTGCCAAGAGCTTGATGCTTATGCTTCTTTTCTTTTTTATCCTGCTGTTTATCTTTTATTATTATCCTAAAGTCGTCGTCGATAATAGAAGGAGAGAGATAAAAAATGATCTTCCATTTGCGATTATTCACATGGCTGCTGTTGCTGGAAGCGGAGCTAAACTTATTGATATTTTTGGAATGCTGCTGCAGAGCAAAGAGTATAAGGCTCTGTCTGGAGAAATAAAAAGGATAATGAACTATGTGAACTTATTCGGCTATAACTTGACAACGGCTTTGAAATTCGTCGCTGAAACTACACCGAGTGATGGGTTCAAGGAGCTTTTGAATGGGATGATTGGAAGCATTGAAAGCGGCGGAAGCGTTAAAAGTTTTTTAAAAAGCAAATCTGAAGACACCTTGATAAGATATAGATTGGAGAGAAAAAAATACGTTGAGACATTGAGTACTTATACTGACATTTATACTGCGATATTAATTGCTGCACCTTTATTGTTTGTAATTGTACTAGTTTTGATTTCTATTGTAGGAGATAAATTAGGAGGTCTGGAAATCGGATTCATTGAAAAACTAGGAACCTTTGTCGTTGTCCCTGCCCTGAATATAGGATTCATTGTATTCATGAATATTGTCCAGCCTGAGATATGAGAAAAGAATTCATAATTGGAATTGGAATTTTTTTGTTCTTGATAGGGGTTGATTTTGCCTTATTCTTTGGTACTAGATGGTTTTGGAGTCTGTTGCTGCTTAGCTTTGTTCTTGGCGGGATGCCCGGATATTTGCTGTATTTGCGGGAGAACAAAAGGCAGAAACAGATTGAGATTGAATTCCTGGAATTTATCAGATCTCTTGTAGAAGGAGTTAAATCCGGAACACCAATTCCTCAGAGCATATTGAATTTGAAAGACAAAGACTTCGGAGATTTGACTAATCATGTGAAGAAACTTGCTTATCAAATTGAATGGGGGATTCCTATAAGAGGAGGATTTAGAATATTCGCGAGAGATACAGATAATAAAGTTATTAGAAGGAGCGTTGCTATTATTACTCAAGCTGAAGAAAGCGGAGGGAGAATGGATGACATTCTTGAAAGTGTTGCCGACAGCGTTGTGAGCATTGAAAGGCTGAAGGATGAGAGGAGGAGCAGCACTTATTCGCAGGTTGTTCAAGGCTATGTTGTTTTTTTTATTTTCATCGGTGTTATGCTGATGTTGGAAGTTAAATTAATGCCGATGATCCAGGAAATGATAGGTGGATTAGCTGGAGGGGTGAGCGGTGCTGGATTCTTTGAAACTGGAGCAGAGAGCGCTCCTACTCAGTTAAATTTTAAAAGAATTTTTTTGAGCTTGATTATTATCCAAGGGGTTTTTGCGGGACTGCTGATTGGAAAATTTTCAGAGGGAAAAATTAAATATGGAATAAAACATAGCTTTGCATTAGTTGTTATTGCGCTACTGATAATACTGACTGTGGCTCCGCCGTGAAAATAAAATATGGAGGTAAAAAATGAAATGGTATGAAATTTCGGGATGGCATTAGTTATGGTATCTGCTTTATTACTAATCTTAAGAATATTAGGAGTAATTAACTTCGACTGAAATGAAAAAAATAAATAAAAAGGGAAATGTGCACATTGATTGGGTAATTAGCATTGCTATTTTTTTAACTTACATCATTATTCTTTTAGCATTTATCAAACCAAGTTATAAGCCAAGCTTTGAAGGCGATGTTTTAGTTGAAATGGTTAAAGATAACTTTCATAAAGAATCCAGTTGGGAAGTAAACAAAATTTTATTGAGCTTTGACTGCGACAATGGAGGGGTTTATGATTTCAGCTTAATAGATTATATTCCGGATATAACTAGCAAATTCAAAATTATCAAGGCTAAAACTGGAAACTCGGCTGAATATGCTGGATCATTAAGGATAAAACTGTTTAATAAAGATGATAAATTTTGGGTTCTTTACAATGAAATAGAAGGATATCCTGAAGCTGCGGATCCCGGCGATAAGACTCAAGGGATGAAATGCGAGAATCCTCCTGAATTCAACATCGGTGCCGCCAATCCTATTGTGTTTAGTGGGCTTAGTAAAAGAAGAATGGATGAGCTGAATGTTAGTAAGATTGAAGAAAAATTTCCTGAATTTAGGCAGTTTAAGATAAGTGTATTGAATAGCAAGGGAGAGTTGAAAGACAGTTATTGTTATGTTAAAGGAAGACAGGGAAAATTAAATAAAAATGAATGTGATCAGACTGTGTCTCCTACTGATGTTATTGTCTATGGCGTTAATCTTGGAGATGCAATTTTGGATAAAGATGGGAACTTTGAGCAGGTGATTTTAAATATACAAGTTTGGTAGTTATGGAAAGACTTAAATAAATAGTATTTAATTTTATTTATATGAATAAGATAGGAAAGATAAATGCGTCTTCGGTAAAATTAATTGGTGCTATTCTTGGAGCCATTGGATTTTATTTGACAGCTTTTGATTTTAGAGTTGTTGGTGCTATTTTTATAGGTCTTGGAGGTGTGCTGTTGGCAATTGGAAATTAAAATGGCAAATATTTTTTTAGCTAAAATCATTGGAGCAACTTTATTAAGTGTTGCTTTAATTATTAGCGCTTTTAAGAGGAATGCCACTATCTCAATAGCTATTATAATTATTGGAATCGCTTTCTTTCTTCTTATGAATGCCTGATTAGATTTATATACTAAATATGATTTATTTTGTTTATGAATAAAAGAGGGTTTCTCAGAACATTAGAGGCTATTTTAGCAGTGATAATCGTTTTCTTGTTTATTTATTATGCCGGAAGAACTAGTGGTGATAAGGATGCTAGATATGTGCAGGGGGTAAGAAGCTTGCAGGAAAGCATATTAGACGAGATAAGCAAGAATGATGATTTTAGGGAATGCATTGTTAGCAGCGACGTGAAAATATTCAATGAAAACGCTGAAGGATTTAAGGCAAGCAATTGCATTGATCAAGAGAGAGAGAAATGCGTTGAAGAGATTGACTGCTACATTGAGGGGTCTTTGCCGTTGAGATATAAAGATAAATATAAATTCACCATCTGCGACCCAAAAGATTTAGGGAGATGTACTATTCCAAGCATTAGTGGAGCAAAGGAAGTTTATACTTCTGCTGTGATTATCAGCTCAAGTCTGAATGATGGAAAATATAGTCCTAGAATTTTGAGGATGTGGCTTTTTTAAAAATTAAAAGTCAAGCTTTATTTCTTTAGTTTTCTTTTTAATTACCTTTTTGAATATAGTGAAGATGATAATTAATAAAACCAGCAATTGAGAAGAGATTATTGCTGTTATCTTATTTTCCTTTATTGCATTGAATGTTATGTCTATTAACCCTAGCTTTTTGGTCATTTTAACCGAGATTAAATCTTTACATTTGTTAACTGCACCTTCCAAGATACTAACTGCCTGGGCATGATTTCCTTTATCTATTTCCTGCTCTGCCCTTTTAATTTCTGTTAATAATTCCCTGCATTCTGGATTGCCGTCGAAGAATTTCTTTGTGAACACTAGCTGCTGGGCTGATTTTTTACCCTGGTCTTCTCTTCCTGCTATGGATGTTATTATTTTCACTGAATCTTGTAAGCGAGGTGTTGAAACATCTGCCAGCACATCTACGCTGAATGAATCTGGAGCTGCTCCTGTTGCTTTTAATTCTAAGTTTACAGTTACATCTGATTCTGGCTTTAGCGTGTTGATTAATGTCCTGTCTAATTTTGCTGTAACTCCTGGAGAATCTATTTTAATTGACAGATCAATATTATTCAAATTGATGCTCTTTCCTATGTTCTGTATTTTTAATGGGATAATTATTGACTCATCTTGGAAGATTGTGATTGACGGCGGGGCTATTATCTTGAATGAATATGGTTTTGGAGATGCCCCTCCTGCTACGGATACTGTACCTCCTCCCTGCGTCACTGTTTGTGATACTGCTGTTATAGTGAAGCTTAGATTATTTTCACTGAGCTGCTGATTATTCGCCTTGTCAACTGCTGTAACGCGCCAATAATATGTTTCTGGCGCCAGTGCCGTTGTCCATGAACTAAATGAGTTCGTTGATGAGTTCTCTGTTGTATTTATAGAATCAAAAGTTGGGTTTAGAGAGAGTTCAATTGTATAGTTTTCTAAATTCGCATCTGTTGTTGCATCCCATTCCAATGTCGGCGAGCTGTCTTGTGTTGATGTTGCATTGCTTGGAGATGTTATATTGAAAGCTGTCGGCAGCGTCGTGTCTATTGTAATAACTCTTAGATCTGTAAATGATGAATTCTTGCTCGAATCATTCGCTAAAACCTGCCAATAATAGACCCCATCCGGCGCTAATGTAACTAGTGTTTCCGTCGGTGTTGCTGTTTCTACAATTGAATTGTTGATTGTATTTTCTAATGTTAATGCCGAGTCATTAAATATTTCCAGCCTGTATGAAACTATGTCATTGTCTGGGTCTGTGGTGTTTGTCCATGAAAATGTTGTTGAAGTTGAATTTTGATATGTGTCATTTACAGGGGATTGTATTGTCGGGGCATTAGGAGCGGTGTTATTTACTTTTAATATCGTGAATCTCCCCCTTATTAGAATATCATCTAGTGAAGGATACTGAAATTGACCTGAGATGTAATCTCCTATACCCCTAGTTTCGTATGTGTTTGTCCCATTAATTGCTATTGTATCTATTTGACCATCTGCTGTTATACCACCTGATGTCCCTGTTATTGCAAATGCTATTGGAAATACTATAAGAAGAATACTTAATGTTATTAGTATGTGCAATTTTATTTCTCTTTCCATATCTTATATGTTGAAACTTTTATTTTGTTTAATTCTAAAAATGATTTCACTTCAAAATGCTGTCCACTTGGAATTATGAAAGTGCTTGAAGAAATTCTTATTCCATTTAATTTTTGCACCAGCCCCGGCTTGTTTCTGCCAAATAAAATTCTCACAACCCTGTTTCTTATTGATGTATTTTTTATAGGTTGGATATAGAAGAGATAACATTCCTGGAGCTTTTGCTTCTTTAATTGAAATTCTACTATTTGTAATTGTTTGATTATTTCTTTTATTTCCATATTGGTATAAAATTGTTATTATTGGTATAATTTATACCTTATAAATTTATTGGTATAAAAAATACCATTTTGGTATTATTTAAACTGTCCCGTAGAAAACTAATTACTATCCAAACACAATAGACAATCTTATTTATGTTTAATATGATCTTTGAAATCAGAGACTAAAGAATTGAATTTATTTTCTAGGTTTTTAAAATCAGATTTTAAGCCTTTAATTTCTATACTACTCTTGATAGCCATAGTTAGGGTTAGGATTAACAGGCCTTGTTCTATATTATCTGATAAAAACAACTGAATATGGCTACAAACTTTTAAAAAAAGCTTGAACAAAAACAACAGAATTTGGCTAGCTGGGCAGCAACTGAGTTTGGCTGGAACTTTGTTTGGAATTTGACCGGGATGCTGGTTTTTGCTGGTTTGGGGAGGGGAGAACCTAGTCTTTCATTGCTTGCTCCAAGACTTCAATCCTTTTGCTTAACTGGTCTATCTGCTCCTGGAGTTGTGCCGAAACCGATATTGTTTTATTTATCTCTTCTATCTCCTTCTTTTGGGCTCGATTTCCCGAATTGATAAATCAATTGGGCACTATTGAACTCTGTTCAATTAGTGTCTTCCTGAAGAAAAGCTGGACTATAAATTCCCTATCTGTATTAGCAGTTTTCTATGCCCCTCTATTAGCTTCTCAAATCTGCTTAATTCCTCTTGTACGACCTTAAGTTTTAATCTATCTCTTGAATTCTCTGATTTTACCATTTTTTATCCACTCCTTAATTTCTTTATCCGAATAATATCCCTCTCTAATCCCTATCATTACCCTTGCATATTTCGGACTGTCCAAAATTTTAAATTTTTTGCTATTCTGCAAAATAAATTCTTTTGTGACTACAAATGCAGTTCTTCTATTGCCGGATGCAAAAGGGTGCTTTTGGGTTAATCCTTTTAATAACGCTGTTGCTTTATCATAAATATCTCCCTTTGTTTTTCTGCATTCCTTTATTACCTTTGATATTCCCTGCCTATTTAGAACTTTTGGCGTATCAGCTTTTTTGACTTTTATCAAATGCAATACCATTACATTATACTCTATTATTTTTTCTATACTAGGATATACTATTATTTTCATATGTAATCTGTTTTCTTTTGGATTATATAAATTCTTACTTTTGGAAAAGTTGAAGGAAAAACAACAGAAAATGGCTGAACCTTTTAGAAAAACGTTCACGAAAAACAACAGAAAATGGCTACAAACTTTTTAGGAAAAATTTTGATCAAAAACAATGGAATTTGGCTGAAAAAACAACTGGAAATGGCTGAAAAAACAACAGAATTTGGCTAGCCATTCAGCAA
>CAYJRS010000023.1:0-12386 GCA_964372845.1 Candidatus Woesearchaeota archaeon
AGAACCCATCAAGGCAAGAATTGGAATGATGCCCATGAATCTTTAAAGCAAGAAACTTCTTTCATGCTTACAGTAAGGCAGTATTTGGATTTTCTTAATATACTAAAATCAGGCAGAGCATATGATGGAAATGGAACTCAAATCAATAAAGCAAGGATAGATGAAATCCTAGATGATATTGTAACCGTAAGAGATCCTTGGAGGGCTGAATGGCTTGATGCTAAATTTAGCTCGCAAGGTATAGTTAGAACACAGTTTTACATAACCTACAATAAAATTGATAATGGAAGACTAATCGAGACAACTGAAGAACTACATCAAGATACTTTAATGGACGACAAAACTCCCGGAATAGATTTGAATTATCTGATTAATGTTGACGCAACTTATCAAGGATTGCCTCCAAAAAATATTCCTCAAGGAGAACTATATTATTGGCACCCAAGAAACGGGGCTGTCGCGTGGTTCTGTGCGGGTTCCGGCTGGGCTGGCCTGGATTGCGGCAGGGGTCCTGGCGGCTCGGATTCCTCGCTCGGGGTACGCGCCGCGAAAATTAGATAGCGAAAAATATAAAAATACCTTAATAGTAAAATAAACTATGACAAATATAACTTTGAATCAAGTTAATGAGAACCTTCTGATATTAAAGAGAGAAGTAGACCATATCAAGGAATTATTAGAGGGATTAGATAGGGGATTTAAGCCATCAAACAGAAATATGTTTAATTTATTAATAAGTGAAAAGTCATTAGCTAAAGATTGGCTTACTAAAGAGGAAGATAAAGCATGGAAAGATTTGTGAAAGGAGATGTAGTTGTCATTCCTTTCCCTTTTTCCGATCTAAGTGCCTCCAAGAAAAGACCTGCTTTAGTATTAGCCAGTTTACAAGGAGATGATTTAATCCTATGTCAGATAACTAGTGAAGCAAGATTTGATAAATATTCAATTGAATTAAAAAATACTGATTTTAAACAAGGAAAGTTAAATATTAAAAGTATGATCAGACCAAACAGGTTGTTTACAGCAGATAAGTCATTAATCCAATACAAGGTTGGTTCTTTAAAAAATGAAAAATTAAAAGAAGCAATTGATGAATTAATTAAACTATTTAGAGAGTAATATTTTTCTTTAATATCTAGCCTTGCGAAAACTATTAAAATAATCACTTATTTCTAATCTTGTCTTAGGGATTATCTCAAGGTTTTTCTTAATCCAAGAAAAATCAATGAAGAATAGTAACTTGGGCTACATGCAGGTTCATTACGGCATGGACGGTTTAAGACTAAATGTCATGAAATTCAATAGCGATAGTTAGTAATGATGAAAAGCCTTGGGTAAGCTTAGAATGAAATACTAAAGCTAATGGTGAAAACTTGATGAATCTGCTACAGCTGTCGCGAGGTTCAGGGCGATTTCCGGCAGGGCTAACCTGAATTGCAACAGGAATCCTGGCAACTCGAAATCAAATAAAGACGAGATTTCCTCGCTCGGAATAACCCAAGCTCTAGGACAAATTGTTTGTATGAAAACTTACAGAAATCTCTATTCAAAACTTTATTCATTAGAAAATCTGCATTTAGCATTCAAAAAAGCAAGAAGAAATAAAAGCTTCATGCCATATGTTATAAAGTTCGAGGAAGAATTAGAAGAAGAATTAAAAAAATTACATCAAGAATTTAACTCACTAACCTATCAACCTTTTCCATTAAAAAGATTTATTATCAGAGATCCGAAAACAAGAACAATACACTCGTCAGCATTCAGAGACAGGGTCGTTTATCATGCTTTAGTTAATATTCTAGAGCCTATTTTCGATCCGACTTTCATCCATGATTCATGCGCTTCGAGAAAAAATAAAGGAACTCTAAAAGCAGTCCAAAGGTTTGACTCTTTCAAAAGAAAAGTTTCAAGAAATGGAAAACTAATAAACAACTTTTACAACGAAAATAATATTATCAGTTATTGCTTGAAAGCAGACATCAAACATTACTTTGAAACTGTAGATCATGAAGTTTTATTAACAGTAATTAAAAGAAAGGTAAAAGAGGAAGATATAATCTGGCTTATCACTCAGATATTAAATAATTTTAACTCAGAAATAAAAGGAAAAGGAATGCCTCTCGGCAACTTAACTTCACAATTCTTTGCAAATGTTTATCTAAACGAGCTTGATCAGTTTGTCAAAAATAAATTAAAAGCAAAATACTACATAAGATACGTAGATGATTTTGTAATCTTACACAACTCTAAAGAAAAATTAAATGGATGGAAAGAACAAATAAACAAATTTCTTAAAAATAATTTAAAGTTAGAATTGCATCCAAATAAGTCCAAAATTCTTCCCTTAAGAAATGGAATTAATTTTCTAGGCTATAGAATTTTCTATCATCATAAATTGTTAAGGAAAAGCAATCTGAAGAAATTTGAACGGAACTTAAAAGAAAAGATAGCAAGTTACAATGGGGGGGGGGGGGGGCGATGTACCCATGAACAGTTGCTTTCAAGCATCGAGGGCTGGTTCGGTTACGCAATGTGGGCAGATACTTACAAATTAAGGAGGGAGATAATGAAAGAAGTAAGACAGTTGCAATAGCGCAAGTTTTAAATAAATATCTTAAGATTATATTAAATAGGTTAAAATGAAAATCTCGCTATTATCAACATCAACTTTCCCTGCAGATCAGGGTTTAAGGACTTTGTCAGCCTGTTTGAAGAGGGCAGGCCACGAAGTAAAAATGGTTTTCCTAACGCTTCCAGAAAATGATTATTCTTTAATATATAAAAAAAGTGTTTTGCAGCAATTAGACAAAGTAGTTGAAGGATCAGGACTAATAGGAATTACAGCAATGTCATCTACGTCAACTAGAGCAAAACAGTTAATAGAATATTACCAAAATAAAAATATTCCAGTGGTTTGGGGTGGAGCAGCGCCAACATTCTTTCCTGAAAAATGCTTCCAATCCTGCAATATCGTAGCTGTTGGAGAGGCAGAAGAGGCATTATTGGAATTAGCATCCAAATTAGAAAAAGAAGAAGATCTTACAAAAGTAAATAATCTTTACATTAGGATAAATGGAAAGGAATTCAGAAATCCTGTACGCTCACCATTCCATGATTTAGATGAACTAGCTCATCCTGATTATGATATAGAATCTCAATTAATTTTGGAAAAAGGGAAGTTAGTACAGTTCCAGCCTAGGCATCTAGGAACTATTATTTATTTCCAGACAGAGAGGGGTTGTCCGCAAGCTTGTTCTTATTGTACCAATAACATTTTAAGAGATTTATACAAAGGAAAATCAGATTTACTAAGAACGCATTCAGTTGATTATGTTATAGAAGAATTAAAAAGATTGCATGAAAAATTTCCTCATATTGACGCTTTTGATTTAAGAGATGAAACTTTTACAATTAGAGATATTGCTTGGATTAGGGAGTTCTCAGAAAAATACATCAAGTCAGGAATAGGAGTAAGGTTAAAATGTTTGGCAGAGCCAGCTTCAATGTCAGGAGAAAAGATTTCCAGAGAAAAAATAAAATTACTTGTAGATGCAGGATTAACAGATATCATCGTCGGAATTCAGTCAGGCTCGGATAGAGTTAATAAAGAAATCTATAACAGGTTCATCACAAAGGATCAGTTGCTAAAGGCAGCTCAGACACTAAATGAATTCAAAGGAAAATTAACAGTAATGTACGACATCATAACCTGCAATCCATATGAAAATGCAGAAGACATATTAGAGACAATCAATTTGTTATTGCAAATCCCTCCTCCTTTTTATACTTCAGTAAATAACTTAATTTATTTTGAAGGAACTCCATTATACAGAAGGGCATTAGCAGACGGAATAATAAAGAATGAATCAGACACAGCAGAAATGCTAAACTACTGGGATAGATGGCAGCACATCAAGCTAAAAAAGAAAAATCCGTATCTAAACTTATTGCTAAATTTAATGCGAGGGCCGGCAACAAAAACTCGTTTGGGTTTAATGCCGAGAAAATTAGTTCAGAAATTAATAAATCCAAAATTAGTAAATTACAATTTAAAGCATCACCTGCCTACATACACCATAGGAAGAATGGTCTCAGTAATGGATTGGGCTAGGGAAAATGTTGCAAAGCCAGTTTACAGGTCAATGCCGGTTGAATTCAAGACGTGGTATGATCAAGTTAGATATAAAGCCTAACTCTTTATTTTTACAAAAAATTCATCTGGACTCAAATATTTTATATCTGCATGTAATCCTTTATGCCAGGTTTTAGTCATCTCAACAGGAAACCTTACAAAAAAAGTTTTTCCATCGAAATTAACATTCCTCTCAACAGAAATTAATTTTTCATTTAGTATTTTCTCGATCATCCATATTTTTTCCAGTCTTTTTGCCTGCTCACTGTCAAGATATTCTCTATCGCACTTGTGACAAGTCCACGATTCGTAACTTAATTCAATCCCTTTTATTGATATCTTTTTCCTAATTTTTTCAGTCTCAGTTCCGCAACATCTAAAAGGACCTTTGAATGCATCCTTATCTATTTCAAATTCAACTTCTTCTAATATGTCATCTTCTCTAATTTCATTTATCTCATCTCTCATTTTCTCTTCCTTTTGTATAATTTTATTTGCCATTCTGAAGATGGATAAGCAGTTGCAACTTCTGAAGTTTGTTTTTCATATCTAAAGACAACTGTAAGGTATTTCCCTTTTTGACAGATTGCAAAATACTTATTTTCTCTAGTTTTGAAAAATATTGGCTTGCCATCAAATAAAGCATTTTCAATTTCTTCTCTGTAGATCCCGTGTTTCTTATTTATCTTCTCCTCAATTTTCAACTCAATCAAGATTTTTTGAATCTTCATCAAAACACCGATTGTACTATCAATAGTACTAATTATTTATAAGGTTTTCGATAAATACTAGGATCCATGATTCCGCCCCAATAAAAACTCTTTTTTCTCAGCATGCAATTCAAACACTTCCCGCAATGAACTAGTCCTTTACTACTTTCGACATAGCAGCTATAAGTTAATTCAAATGGGACTTTTAATTTATTTCCCAATTTTATAACTTCAGTTTTATCCATTTCAATCAAGGGTGCTAAAACTTTATATCCGCCGTGATATGTCCCTTCTTCAGCCAGCTCATTTATTTTTTTAAGAAATTCTGGAGTGGTATCTTTCATATGCTCTCTTCCCTCATTTTTAATTCCGATTACAATATCGTATCTTTCTTTATTTTTCAAGAACTCAGATTCAGCAAAAGCCAAAGCATTTATCAAAAAAACAGCATTCCTGCAAGGCACCCACCAGTTGATTATTTCTTTTCTATTATCTTCTAAATCTTTTTCTGTAGTTTCTTTTATCTCTTCATTTTTGTTCAACATGGCCGTGCTTATCTCCCCGAGCCAACTCAACTCAACTTTCAAGAATTCCGCTTTTAGTTTCTTGGCAATTTCTCTAGCACAACACTCCTCTTCTTTTAAAGCCCTTTGTTTGTAATCAAAAAATAAAAACTTTAACTTATTATATTCCTCTTTAACAGAATAAGCAGCTACAGCACTATCTAATCCTCCAGAGCAAAGGATTATGGCATTTCTCATATTTTAATTATCAACAAAAAACCTTATAAAACTCTCTTTAAAATTAAATCTCATGGCATCTGCCAAAGACCTGAAAAAAGGAGATAAAATAATTTACGATAACTTAAAGCTCACAATCCAAAACATAGAGTTCTCTAAAATCGGCAAGCTAGGAAAACAAAAATGCAGGATTGAAGCACTTACAGAGAAAAATGAAAAAAAAGTTTTTATTACAACAACAGATGAAGAGATTCAATTGCAATCAAATTGATTAAACTTTAACAAAATGCTTCACTCTTAAAGAAAGAATTTCTTTTGCAATGCCTTCATAATCTTCCAAACGACCAGCCTTTCCAAGAAATGTTCTTTTATGCGCTCTTAAGAAAAGCTCCTTGTCTTCAACACCTTCTTCAATATAATAATCATATTCAATAGGGGTAGTATATTCACGCTCTAGCATTCTTTTATAAATAAATAATTGTAGCGCATCTATGGTAATAAAATCATCTAGTCGGTTAGCAATAGATCCTGCAACCTTTTGATAAGGGGGGAAAAACTATATTTACAACTTGGCTAACTAACCGATAAAGTTCTACCTCGCCTTTAATAGGATCATACTTGCACAAAATATTATTTATCTCTTCAACTAGCGATTTTCTTTTATTTGCTTCCATAATCAACATAACTTAATCACTTTATTTAATAATTTCCCTACCCAAATATGGATTTAATACAATAACATTTAAAAGATTTCTTTTTCTTTCCTATTTCATGATAAACATAATTATCACCTCTTATGGAGAAGTGAATGCAGCTGAAAAAGCCGTTAGTTCTTTCCTAAAACAGAACATTCCAAAGCCATTTAAAATAATAGTTTCAGACCCGTTTCCAGAAACCAAATGGATGCTCGAAGAAAAGTTCTCTAAAAACAAGGAAGTAGAATACTTTGAAGACCCGGATAAAGGAAAAAGCAATGCATTAAATTTATTATTCAAGAAGCTCTTCTCAGAAAATAAAAATGATGTCTTAATCCTAACAGACGGCGATGTTTACGTTTCAGAAAATTCAGTCTCAGCTTTACTGGAAAAATTCCAAGACCCAAAAGTTGGATGCGTGTCAGGCAGGCCAGTTTCTACTAATCCTAGAGGGAATAAATACGGTTATTGGAGTCATTTCTTAGTTGATATTGGAGCTCATGAAATTTCAAGGAAAAAGCGCTATCAGCAAGGAAAATTCTTAGAAACAACAGGTTATCTATTTGCATTCAGAAATGGAATAATAAAGGAAATTCCGGTGGATGTAGCAGAAGACACAATCATCCCCTACTATTTTTATAAAAAAAGTTACAAGATAGCTTACTCTGAAAATTCTTTAGTTTATGTAAAATGGCCAACGCATTTTAAAGATTGGATAAAACAAAAGAAGCGAGCAGCAGATGCGCATTCTAAACTAACAAAATACGCCCCAGATTTTCCTAAAGTTAAATCTTTTTCAGGAGAAATTTTTGGAGGTTTAATAAACTTACATCACATTTTTTCTTATCCAAAAAGTATCAGGGAATTTATCTGGACTTTAGAATTATTCCCAGCAAGATTATATGTCTGGCTTTCATTACAAAGAGATCTTAAAACAAAGAAAAGAGAATATAGAGATGGCTGGAGAGAAGACCTAGAAGTTAAGTCCACTAGGCCTTTAGATTAGACAATTTTTTCTTTAACTCTTCCAAACTCTCAACCATCTCAACAGAATTATGACACATAACACATATCCTAAAATCCTTATTCACGCTTTTCTTATCTTCAACTAAAGCAATCACTGGAACATTTTTAGCATACGCATATCCAATTTCCCAAGCAGTCCCAGAACTAATTCCCTTCCAATCAAATAGAGCTACTATAACGTCGCACCAATCTACCCTATATCTATTCTCCTTGAAAATATTCTTAGGATCCATCCCTTCTTCAAAAATTCCCGCATCTCTATGAGGCAAATAAGTCTCTCCAAACTTCTTACATATTTTTTCGACTTCCTCTAATTTATTCCTGTCTTTCTTTTCCCTTAAATTCCCGGCAACATAAATCTTCATATCATTATTTTAGATAATTAAACTTAAAAATATAGCTCTTTACATATTAGTATGGTTAAGATGAGATTTAATAGGGATTGCAAATCCTTTCCTGGAAATTATGCATGTGAAGTAATGACTTCTGAAAATCTTAAAGATTGTGAAGACTGCAAATTCTACGAGCCTTACTCTAAAAAAATCTTAATCATAAAACTAGGGGCGATGGGTGATGTATTAAGAACAACTCCAATTCTACCAGCACTAAAAAAGAAATACGGATCTGACATTCATATAACTTGGCTTGTAAAAGAAGAATCTTTGCCTTTATTGCAGAAAAATCAGTATATAGATAATACTCTTATCCTCAACCCTGAAAATGTCTTAAGATTAAAGCATGAAAAGTTCCACATCTTAATTAATTTGGATATAGAGCAGGCAGCAACTTTAATTTCAAATGAAGTCGATGCAGGGAAAAAATTTGGTTATTATTTTCATGAAGATTCTCATCCAGCTTTTTATAACAAAGCAGCAGAATATTATCTTAATAGGGTTTTTTCGAATTATGTAAATAGAAGTAATCGTAAAACCTATCAAGAAATGATGTTTGAGATAGCCGAATTGCCTTATGAGAAAGAGCCAATAATATTAAACAACATAGATTACAAATACGCAGAAAATTTTCTCAAAAAAAACAATATAAAAAAAGAAGAAAAAATTCTCGGCATTAACCTTGGCAGTAGTGGAAGATGGGTTTCAAAAGCCTGGCATCAGGATAAAATTATAGAATTAATTAAAAAATTAAAAAATTATAAAATCGTCTTGCTTGGAGGTCCAGAAGAAAAAGAACTCCTTCCAGAATTAGTTTCAAAATTAAAATCATGGAATCTTAAGGTGATTACAAATAATCCTAACAACACAATCCCAGAATTTATCTCGATAATTAATATTTGTAGTACAATCATAACAGGAGACAGCTTAGCTTTACACATATCAGCAGCATTAAAGAAAAAAACCATCGCTTTATTTTTCTGCACCCCTCCATGGGAAATAGAAGATTACAATCTAGTTAAAAAAATAAGCTCTCCTTTGCTAGAAGAATATTTCTACAGTGATCAATATCATGAAGAATTGGTAAAAAGCATCCCAGTAGAACAAGTCTTAAAGGAGGTTCAAAATGGCTGAACATATTGTTGTCGTAACAGGAATTGTAAAATTTAAAGACAAGTTCTTGATCCTTAAAAGAGATGACCAGATGGAAATGCATCCGGAAAAATGGTCCTTTCCAGGAGGAAAAGTAGAGGCAGGAGAAGATTTATTTTCAGCACTTAAAAGAGAAATCAAAGAAGAAACCGATTTGGATATTTATGAAGAGAAAAAATTCATCTCTGACTTTAATTTCGCAAGACCTTCGGGAAAGTCCACCATAGGATTCTGTTTTTTAGTTAATGCAAAACACAATAACGTGAAGATGGATCAGGAATTTGTCAAATATGCCTGGATTAAACCAATTGAATTGGAAAAATATGATTTAATAGAACCACTGCAAATAGAAATTAAAAAAGCATTTAACCTTTTAAAAGCATAAATCTTTTTAAACCATCCCCAAGCCTTAATTTTTATGAACCTCCAAGATTTTTCTAAAAAAAGAATTCTCGTTGTAGGAGATATTATGCTAGATAAACATATTCACGGCACAGTATCAAGATTATCGCCGGAAGCGCCAGTTCCAATTTTGAAGGCAGAAAAAGAATCTTATAATCCAGGAGGGGCAGCTAATTTAGCAAATAACATTTCATCATTGGGTGCAAAAGCATATTTGTCTGGCGTTGTTGGAGATGATGATGCACAAAAAATTTTATTTAAGGAACTTGAAAGAAATAACATTGATACATCATGTATAATAAAAACTTCAAAACCTACAATACAAAAAATTAGGGGATTGGCCAGACAGCATTTGTTATATCATCAGCACATGTTAAGAATAGATTATGAAGACACCAAGCCTATTACAAAAGAAGAGGAACAGAAATTGTTCTTATTAATAAAACAAAGGATAGATGAAGTTGATGCAATTATACTGTGTGATTATGCAAAAGGCACATTAACTGAAAACTTAGTTAAATCATTAATACAACTTGCAAAAGAAAATAATAAATTAATAACCGCCGACTGTAAGCCTATAAATTTTGAGTTCTACAAGAATGTTGACTTGCTAAAGCCTAATAAGAAAGAAGCAGTCGAGATGACACTAACTGAAAATATAGAAGAAGCTGGAAAAAAACTTGTTCAGAAATTAAATTCAAATGTAGTTATTACGAAGGGAGCAGAAGGATTTTCTGTGTTTGAAAGAAATAATAATTTTTTTCATCTCAAGACAAATGTGAAGGAAGTTTATGATGTTGCAGGAGCAGGAGATACAGTCATGGCAGTTTTAACTTTATCCCTTTGCTATGGTCTAGGTTTAAAAGAAGCTATTAAATTAGCAGACAGAGCAGCAGGAATTGTTATATCCAAACCAGGAGTAACGGTCGTAACAAAACAGGAATTAGAAAAGTCTTTCGACAATAATATTAAAATTGTCCTAAAAGATTGGGGAGAAGAGCAATGGATAGTAAATAATGAAAAATATTGCGGAAAAAAAATGCTAATCAAAACCGGATTTTACTGCTCTTACCACATGCACAAAATAAAAGAAGAGACCTTTTATGTTTTAGATGGGGAATTGGAGGTTATCCATGAAGGAAATTATCTAAAAGTCGGAGCCGGAGAGACATTACACATAAAACCAAATGAATATCATAGTTTTAGAGCATTAAAGGGCACGATTTTTTTCGAATTCTCAACTCAGCATCTAGATGGAGATAATTACAGATTAACAAAGTCTTCTTTTGGTGATCATGAAAAATGGAAAAAAGAAATCGAAGGAGTATTAAAAAAATGAATAAAGCAATTTTCCTAGATCGCGACGGTACAATTAATGTTGATAAAGAATATGTTCACAGAATAGAGGATTTTGAATTTGAAAAGGGGGCAGTTAAAGGTTTAAAGATCTTACAGGCTTTAGGTTATCAATTGATTATAGTTACAGGCCAGTCAGGCATAGGGCGAGGTTATTATTCTGAAGAAGATTATCATAAGTTTATGGACTATATGCATCTACAATTAGCCAGATATAACATACTTATCGATGGAGAATATTTCTGTCCACATCATTCAGAAAAAGGAGTTGGAAAATACAAAATTGATTGTAAATGCAGAAAACCGAAAACAGGAATGCTTGAAGAAGCAGTAAAGGAATTCGATATTAATCTTAAAGAAAGTTTTGTTATAGGAGATAAAACAGACGATATCGAGATGGGAAGAAGAGCCAGTTGCAGGACAATCTTAGTTAAAACAAGTAAGGCAGGAAAAGATAGAAATTATAAAGTTATCCCAGATTATGAAGCAGATAATTTAGAAGAGGCAGCAAAAATAATTAAAAATGAAACAGAAAATTAAAACAATAGATGAATTAAAAGAAATTCTGGAAAAAGAAAAACAAGAAAATAAAAAAATAGTGACAACTAATGGAAGTTTTGATATCATACACATAGCACATTTACATTTTTTAGAAAAAGCAAAATCACTTGGAGATATTTTAGTTGTTTTAGTTAATAGCGATTTATCTGTAAAACAAAACAAAGGGAATAAAAGGCCAATACTGCCAGAGCAAGAAAGGGCAGAATATCTATCTTATTTATGGTGCGTAGATTATGTAGCTGTCTTTTCAGAAAAAACTCCTATTGACACGTTAAGATACTTACAGCCAAACATACATGTTAAAGGGGGATCTTACATCCAAGAAAGGGTACAAGAAGAAAAAAATCTTTTAGAATCTTGGAGAGGCGAGTTTAAAACATTTCCACTAGAAGAAGGATATTCCACAACGAATTTAATAAAAGAAATAATGGAGAGTTATAAAGATGAAACTATTTGACAGAACGAAATTAAAAATAAAACCTTTGGCAGAAAGAGAGTCAAAATCAGATTTATCTATATTAATAGATCCTTTATCAAAACCTCCGCACATCAATAAAGAAGAAATTTCTCAATTAGAGCAGGTTGCATCTTCTATAAAGAAATCTAGGAAGAACAAAGCTCCTATAGTTTTTGCATTTGGAGCGCACTCTATCAAAAATGGATTATCCAACATAATTATAAGAATGATGAAAGAAGATTATATCCGGCATATCTTGGCAAATGAAGCATTTGTAATACATGATTGGGAATTAGCATTTCAAGGAAAAACAGAAGAAGATGTTAAAAAATATATCAGCGAAGGGCAGTTTGGATTATGGGATGAAACCGGACTATGCTTAAACGCCGCAATTAAACTTGGCGCTAAAAGTAATACGGGTTATGGACAATCAGTGGGAGGAATGATAAATAGAGAAGGGATATGTGATATCAGGATTCCACACCCACATAAATCAATTAGTGTGCTTGGAAATGCATATGAATTAGATATTCCTGTAAGCATAGGTGTTACAATAGGTCAGAATATTCATCACACTCATCCTAGATTTAGCGGAGAGATGACAGGAAAAGTAGGTGACATTGACTTCTTAAAATTCGTCGACACGATCTATAATTTAGAAAATGGAACTTATCTTTCTGTAGGCTCAGCGATTCTCTCTCCTCAAATATTTGAAAAGGCTTTATCGATGGCAAAAAACGTTGCTAAGCAAGAAAATAAAAAA
>CAYJRS010000024.1:0-3128 GCA_964372845.1 Candidatus Woesearchaeota archaeon
AATAAACAAACCTCTGGCCCCATATTTATTTTGGTACTCATGGTCTTATTATAATCTAATCTCAACTACAATATTAATAATAATCTCAATTATCTTATTTAAGAAATATATAAAATGAAAGCCGACATAAAAAAAATAATACTAAATGTAATTCCAATATTGATAATGATTGGATTAATTCCATTCTTTACTAATGATTATTATTTGCTCTTATCTTATATAATCCTGATAGCAATTTTTCTAAAAATCCATTATGAAAAAAATGAATACAGGTTATTATTAGCAGGAATTATTTTCATGTTTTTAGCTGAATATGTTTTTATTTCAACAGGAGTAGAAGTCTTCACATCTCAAACCTTAATTAACATGCCGATATGGCTTCCAGTTTTATGGGGATATGGTTTCATAGCTATGAGGAGAATAGCCTATGAATTATTAAAATGAGTCCATTATATATTTTAGGATTGGTATATCTAATAATTTTTATACCAATTCCGATAGGGTGGATTATCATACATTTAACAATAAGTTTTTGGAGAAAATTAGGAAGATATTCTTATATAGTCTTTCTTTTTTATTTGATTATTTTTGGACTTTTAATTCTCTTTTACAAAAATAAGTTATTAAGCAAACAGCATCCGTTTAATATTGCATTATTTGTTTTAGGATTTGTATTAATTTTAACAGCATTATACTTAGACAGAAAAAGAGCATCTGTTTTTGACTTAAAAAGATTAATAGGCTTCCCTGAAATCATGCCAGATAAATTCAAACCGAAATTAGTTAAAGAAGGAATTTACAGTATTATAAGGCACCCTAGGTATATTGAATATATGTTGTTCTCATCTGGTATAGCATTAATCATAAGATTTTATTACATTTATCTAATCCAGATATATATGATAATTTCACTTTATATTCTAATATTAATCGAAGAAAAAGAATTAAAACAGCGTTTTGGAAGAGAGTATATTAGCTATTGTAAAAATGTTCCAAGATTAATACCTAAATTAAAATGAAAGTCAACGAATATCTTCAAAAAGTAAAATCAAAAGAAGTTTCAGTAATAAAGACAGTGGAAAAAATCTTACAGGAAGCAAAAAATTCTCCAAACCATTTTATAACAGTCTCAAGATCATATGCTCTTGAACAAGCTGAAAAAATAGAAAAAAATCCGGATGGAAGGTTGGCTGGCTTGCCTGTTTCAGTTAAAGATAGTATCTGCGTCAAAAATATAGAGTCTGCAGCAGGCTCAGAAATATTAAAGTCCTATAGACCACCATTTTCAGCGACAGTGATCAACAAATTAGAAAAAGAAGGAGCAGTTATAATAGGAAAAACTTCCCAGGATGAATTCGGTTTTGGCGGATTCTCAGTTAACACAAAAAAAATTCCAAAAAACCCACATGATTTAACAAGGTCTTGTGGGGGAAGCTCGGGTGGAGCAGCAGGTTTTACATCATTTACAACACAGCCACACATAGCATTAGGAGAATCAACAGGCGGCAGTATTGCAAATCCAGCATCTTTTTGTGGTGTAGCAGGATTAACTCCAACTTACGGTTTAGTATCAAGATATGGTTTAATTGATTACGCTAATTCTCTGGATAAAATAGGAACATTAGGAAAATCAGTTTCAGATTCATTCCTAGCTTTATATCATATAGCAGGCTACGACGAAAAAGACTCAACTTCACTGCCTCAAAGAATGCTTCAGGAAAAAAAAGTAAAAAAAATAGCTGTCATAAAAGAGTCTCTGGAAGTTGACAAGGAAATAAAAGACATAGTTCTAAGTAAATTAAAAAATTACGACACAATTTCTCTTCCGTCAATAAAAAAATATTCTCTTCCAGCATATTATCTAATCGCATTATCAGAAGCATCAACAAATCTGGCAAAATACTGTGGGTTGCGATATGGTCAAACACTTCCATTGCAAGGAAATTATAATGAATTTTTCACAGAAGTCAGAAGCAAATATTTCTCAAAGGAATCAAAGCGCAGAATTATCCTTGGCACTTTCGCAAGAATGTCAGGCTTCAGAGATGCTTATTACCTCAAAGCTTTAAAAACAAGAACATTAATAATTAACGAATACAAAAAAGCATTCAAGAAATACGATATTCTAGTTTCCCCGACGATGCCGATAACAGCTCCAAAGTTTTCAGAGATAGAAAAATTATCTCCATTAGAAAATTATATGATGGATATTTTAACAGTGGGTCCGAATTTAGCAGGCCTTCCACATCTATCACTAAATGCCGGTTTCAAAAACAAGCTTCCAGTAGGAATTATGTTAACGGCAAATCATCTGGAAGAAGAAAAGCTAAGAACTTTGGGTGAAGAAATTGAAAAATAAAATAAAAGTAATCTTCATCTGTAAAGGAAATATGATTCGTTCCCCGATAGCAGAAAGAATATTCAAAAGAGAATTAAAAAAAAGAAAAAAGAGAAACATAGAAGCAGATTCATACGGATTACAAGGGTTTATACTCCCACCAACAAAAGGAAAATCACTGAAGGATTACACTTTAGAATATAAGAAATCTAAAAAATATCTTGATAAAATAGGGATTTCAATGGAAGATCATGTTGCCAAACCATTAAATAAAAAAGTTCTGGAAGAGGCAGATGTAATCGTCTCAATGCATAAAGAAATAAGTCAGTTGTTACTTAAGAAATATCCTCATCTAAAGAAAAAAACATTCTTGCTAACAGAATTAGCCACAGAAAATATGATCTTAAAAGATGTAGAGGGGTCAAAAGATGATAAAATCTATGAAAACGTTATAACTAATGTTGAGTTATGTGTATTAAAAGCATTTGATAAAATAATGAAGTTATATGAGGAAATTGGACTAAGATGAGAATAGGTCTTGAAATTCACACGCAGTTAAATGTAAAAAGTAAAATTTTCTGTTCCTGCCCTACTTTAGGTGACGAGAATCCTAACACAAAAATATGCGAAATATGTGTAGGCATGCCAGGCTCAAAACCCGTTCTAAACAAAGAAGTATTACATCAAGCAATAAAAGTGGCTTTAGCTTTAAATTATAAAATATCACAAGAAACATTTTTCTCAAGAAAGAATTATTTTTATCCTGATTTATCTAAGAATTACCAAATAT
>CAYJRS010000024.1:3228-12307 GCA_964372845.1 Candidatus Woesearchaeota archaeon
TTTTTCTCAAGAAAGAATTATTTTTATCCTGATTTATCTAAGAATTACCAAATATCACAATATGAAATTCCAATAGGAACAAATGGAAAGTTAGAAAATATAAGGTTAAGAAGAATTCATCTCGAAGAAGATCCAGGAGCATTAGTGCATAAAAACAGTACAACTTTAATCGACTACAACCGTTCAGGAATACCTTTAATAGAGATAGTAACAGAGCCAGATTTTAAATCTCCCAATGAGGTCCGTTTATTTTTAAGAAAATTAATCACAATTCTGGAATATCTAAACATTTACACAAGAAAATCAGAAGCAACAATGAAGGCAGATGCAAATATCTCAACATCAGGAGAAAAAGTTGAGATAAAAAATATAACAGGATTGAAAGAGATTGAAAGAGCTTTAGAATATGAAGCAGTTAGACAGGAAAAGGAACCAGCCAAGCAACAAGAAACACGAGGCTGGAATCCAGAAAAAGGCATCACGTTTCTACAAAGAACTAAAGAAGAAGAAGCAGATTATGGCTATATCTTCGATTCCGATTTGCCTAAAATAGAAATTACAAAACCGATGCAAGAAAAAATAAAGAAGGAAATTCCAGAGTTGCATTTAGAAAAAATTTCAAGATTTAAGAAACAGTATAAGCTCCAAGCTGAGGACGCAGAAACTTTAGCAGCAGAAAAAGAGCTAGCAGAACTATTTGAGCAAGTAGCAGCAAACATAGATCCGATTTTAGCAGCAAAATGGCTAAGAAGAGATTTGATGAAAGTTCTGCATTATAATAAAAGAGAATTAAAAGAAGTTCAAATTGATGCGAAACATATTATCGAATTACTAACATTAGTAAAGGAAAACAAAATAAATGATGCGACCGCAAAAGAGCTTTTAATAAAATTAATAGAGAAGCCATTCTCTCCGATAGAACATGTAAAAAAACACAGTTTAGAAATGCTTTCTTCAGAAACAGAACTAGAAAATATGTGTAAAGAAGTGATCAAAAACAATAAAAACGTTGTAGACGATTACAAGAAAGGAAAGCAAGAAGCATTGCATTATTTAATCGGCCAGGTCATGAGATTATCCAAAGGAAAGGCAAACCCAAAAGAAACAGAAAAAATTTTAAAAAGATTAATTTGAATATTTCATTTTCTTCAGATATAACTCCATTAAAGATAGGGTTATAAAGATTATGGGCGGTATAAAAACAATGAAAGAAGTATATAAAGATATGGAGGGAGTATATCAAAAAATCGAAAAAGAGCTCTTAGAAATGGGGGCAATAAAAGTAGCAGAAAACACAGACAAACCCTCGATTATAATTACTGGCAAAGCATATCAGCCAGACATAGATCTCCCGGAATTCGCATCTGACCAAGAAGACCCTTTATACTGGTTTATAAGCAAAAACCTCCATTTTGGCGACGATACATTAATTATAGAAGCTCTGCAGAATTCATATATGAGTCCGCTTATAGAGAGAGTATTCCTATCTAAAAGAGAATCCTTGCAGGATTTAATACTTAAAAATTCAGTCGTAACTGGGATTTCATATGAAACAGAAGTAAATCTTTACCCTTCATTAACTTTTGTTATAGTAGATAACTCAAAAGGCACACTTGAAGAGATAATAGAATATGTGAAAGAAAGAAATTATCTGTTTCGATTTAGAGCATATAGTATTCCTGAAAGCTAAAACTATTTTAACACCTATTAACATCTGCTAAACAACTTTTAAACGCTTCAAAGTCATCATCAACGAAATTAAAGCCTCGATCAACCCCTGTTGCTACAGCATTTCTTCTCTTGCCCGAATCGCCAAATACTGCAAGTTTATCGCCATATTCTTTCATAATTAGTTTGATATAAGACTCCCTCACAGTCTCAAAATCCTGAACATTCCGATTTAATCCCTCTGCAGTTTCCATAGAATATCTATAATACATCATAGCCACATGAGTATCTATCGCTTTTTCAGCAACCACACCATAAGCAGAAGTATATCTAAACAAATCTGGTTTTGGAAGAGAGGAGAGTAATTTATCGTTAATAATCAAAATCCTTCCCAACCCTCTAAGAATTTTAGCAGCATCTTTATATTTTCCTGCCCTAATGTCATTAATAGCTAATTCAACGTTTTCATTGAAGACATCAACAGCAGTTGGCTCTTCACTAGCTGCCTTTTTAGACTTTAGAACCTCATATTCTGCTTTATATTTTTCTATAATGGAATTAACTTTATAAGCATAAAATTTTGGTTCACCATAAATAGCTTGATACCACTCATCGTCTACTTTAATATAAAAGAAACTTTTCCTTTCTCTAGTATTAAATTCCAAAACATAATAAATTCCTTCATGAAATCCAGTATAAATCTCAGAGATTTCAAAAAGCTTTTTAACATTCTTTCCAGTTCGTTCAATATTCTTTCTCATGTTCTCGATGATTTCTTGCTTGAAAGGATCTAGTACCTTAACATTTTCCAATTTTTCAAAACGAGCAGTTCCCGACTCAGCCTCTCCATTTCTAAGGCCTCTAGCTGTAAAGATACATTTGCTGCAACTGACTCCTTTATCTTTATCAAAAATAACACCTCTTCCAGGCTCTAATTCAACACCCTTCTCCAGCCTTAAGGAATTTAAAATCTTTACTTCTGTTTCACCAAGATATCTAGTCCCGGCTTCATAAACATGCCCTGCATAATCATCAATACTAACAGCCTTATCTCCTCCAGCGCCGTATTCAGATATAGCAGTTTCAGCAACAGCAGCATCCAAAAGTATTTTATCTTCGACATTAATCTCGCCATATATCTCGCTATTGATTCTTCCTTCTAAAACCTTATCAGTCTCAGTCTCGATAGAAGTTGAAATATCTTTCAAGACTCTAAGTTTTTCATCATATGTATCAGCAGTATTAAGTCTTTTCAATTCTTGCCCTATAAACAATTGAAGCTCTGCAATCTCTTGTAATTTCAAATCTAATTCATAATCAAAAATATCCAAATTATTAACAACATCTCTGGACGCACTAAACACCCTCTCAAAAGTATCTTCTAATTTTCCATTTTCAATAAGTGTCTTTAAAGCATCTACTTCAGCAGGATTATCTAAAACCTTAACCCCCTTCCCATCAAAAATAATATTAAACTGTGGTACCTCGCCAGGCATCGGCTCGACATAGTAATCCAGCTCAAATCTTTTATTTTCCTTAATCTTTCTGATCAGATCAAAAACAACTTTGGACTTCACCTCAAAAGTGTTTTTAAAATCATTAATGTCTCCTCGAGTTAACTTTCCATTCCTAGACCTAGATCCTAATAGCTGGGATCTCATGCTAATGACTTGAAACTGTTGACCTGTATAGTGTTCGATAGTAATACTAAAAATTTTTCCTATCTCTCTCTTCGCATCTGGACTTATCTCTCCCTCTTTGGAAGTTTCTAACTCGGTATCTGTATCTATATCAGAAAATAAATCCTGTTCAACATACCTCAACCAAACTCCAAGTTCTGTATTTAAATCCCCGTCGAATTTTGATCCGGCACGGATATCTTTTCTAACATCAGAAATCTTCAATCCATTGAAATCAATTTTATCTTGTAAATCCAGCAAGTTATCTACCTTATATTTCCCATCATCAAATTCTATTCCATCCTCGCTAACTTTTGTAATCCTAACTTTATCATTGGCAGGAATCCAAATTACTTTCTTCCCCTCAAGATTGTACCCGACTCCATTTTTCTGAGATTTCCCGAACTGATAATTTAAATTTCTCATTGCAAAAGATTTAGCAGTAGCAGCAGAAAGCCCTCTTTTGGAACCAACAGCCATTTCGCCCACAGCACCAAGAAGAGGATGCACCCCTCCTAAACTTTCCCCCACAACTTCCTCAAACACCTCTTCAGCAATTTTCCCAGCTAATTCAAAACTTTTTTCAGATGTCTCAACAACAAAATTCCCCCCTTTAAACAAAATTTTGTTCCCTTTTAAAGAACCCAAAATAGAAGCCCTTACAATACTATAGCTACTAGATATTCTCTGTAAACCATCCAAAAATCCCTTAGAAACAGTTAATGTAACTTTTTCACCAGCACGCGATCTAACTAATAACTGCATTCCTTGATTTATTTTATTAGCTCCATAAACCCAAACAGGGCTAACAACAATTATAGAAGAAGCAGTATCATATGATATCAATCCATTAATTGTTTCATCAGCTAAATTAAAAACCCCTTCTCCCTCGATCTCATAAAGTAAGTCTCTAACATTGTATCTTTTTGTACCAGTATAAAAGCTACACTCTACATTTACATCTGAATCCTTTATCGATTCTAACAAACCAAGAGCTGTTTTAAACAAGCCAAGTTTTCTATAATCGCAAGCCATTTTTAAAGTAAGTTCATCCACTCTTTGCTTATCCAAATAAATCCCTTTTTCCCTGGCTAATGCTTCTCTTTCAACAGCAGCTTTCATAACAGGATTTGCATTACCAAATATCCATCCAATCTTTTCGCCAATATCACCAATATTCACAGTTGGCTCTGGTTTCAAAAAACTCCATGCATCAGTGGGATCAATAAAAAATTCACTTCCATCCTCAGTTTTCAAATACTCGCACCTCTGCTCCCCGCAAATATTCTTGCCAGAATAAAGCCATTTCTCGTCGACATCAGGATAATAGCTCCTCCTATTTTTTTCTATATTGGCAGCTCCTTTATATTTCTTAACAAACAAATCCCTTTCTTCTTTTATATTAGATAATGCTTCTGTTATGCTAGCAGCATTTTCACACAAAATTTCATTTCTCAACATGGACGCCGAGCAAACACCTATCCTCCCAAGATTTTCAGCTGTATCTAATTCTTTCATAGTATCAGAGCTCAGCTTAAGAATATTGCCTCTAACTAATTCCCTAAATCCAATTCCTGGATTAATTGTTCTTAGCAGCACCTCACTAAAACTAATAGAAAAATCCAAAACACCTTTATCCAAAGAAAAAAGATAATACTCTGAACCAGGATCTAAAAGCTCTATACTAAATAATGTTTTAGGCGCCTTTTCTGCCTTTAATTTTTCTACATTTTCCTCAGCCTGTTTGAATAATGTCTTCAGCATAGAGTTAGTATAAATCTCGACGCCGTTTTCTAAATAACTAAGACCTATTTGAGCTGTATTCAAAATATACCGCTTGCCTTTCATCGCACCATATTTATCCTGTTTAATATTTCTATCAGAGACAACTCCTTGTTTTCCATAAAAGTCTACAACCTCTTGATACAGTTTTTTCGCCTTTTCAAAATTACTGCTTTTAAAAACCCCTGCTTGAACTTCGTTTCTAACTATGATGGTTAAAAAATTAGCAAACCCTATTTTTACCCAGTTTCTTTGCCCTTCTCCAACAGCCTCATTTAGATGTTGATTAAATGCTTTCTCGCCAATCTCAACAATGCCTCTTCCATTAGAATCTTTCCAATCTGGATCTTCAATCAAAATTGTAGCTGCACACTCCTCTACAGCTATTAAAGTCAGAAGATTTATGCTATCACCTGAATTAATTCTTCCTAGACGTACACCATCAGGAATCTTCCCATCAAAGTTTTTAACGCTCTCAAAAAACCCGAGTGAATTCTTGCAATCATCTATAGTTATTTTCTCAACATCTTTATTCAAAAAACTAACGCCTTTTAAAAACATTAAGTGCTTGATTACATTATCAGAAAATTTAACAGCACTATTTAGCTTTATAACTTTATCTAACATTCCTAAACTTCTATAATCAAGTTCAGCAATCTTGTATATCGCTATTAATCTTTCATTTTCATCCAGCTCATCATAATGATCCTTCAATAATTCATAATACTCATAAACAGCATCTGCAATATTTCCTTCTTTAATCTTTTGATCTGCTTTTTTAAATACAACTCCAACAATCCCCTCGCTAACGCTTCTCCTCGGCTTAGCAATCCTCACAACACCAGGCACAATTTCTTTTTGTGCAGGAGACAAAGCAACAGTTTCTCCAGTTTTTCTATTATCAAAATAAACCCTAATTAATATTCCATAATCTTTATATTCAGTATAACCTCCTCTTTCATATCTCAATATCCTTTTCTCATTTCTCGTCCCACTTCCAAAAGGTAGAGTATAGATTACTTCAGCATTGTCATAAACTTCAACAGGCTCATCTTGTTTTGTAAAAACTGTTCTGTAAATAATCTCCTTTTTATCGCGATTATAAACAGAATATTTAGCAGTATTAGGAAAAACTAATTTAGAATTATCTTTTATCGTTATGGAATAAGCATTAACTCCTATTTCTTTTTTATCGCTTGTTGGAATTGGCTCTGAAATAGAAACAGGTTTCATCTTGACATTGCCGAGCCGATGGATTGTGCTTTCACCTTTTGTCTCTAATTCAACCTTTACTTCTTTCGTTTCATAGCCCACAAGAAAATACTGTAGTGTTTGCTTTCCAAGGGGAGGATTAATAAAAAAATAAAACCCGCTATAATCTGTCACTGTTTTAATATCAGTTCCTTTAATAACAACCTGCACTCCGCTTAAAGGCTGCTTATTCTCATCCAAAACACCTCCACCAAGAGCAAAATAAATTCCAGTCGGGCTTTCAACAGTTTGGCTTTCACTTAAAGGAATAAAGAATATAATATTTAAGAAAAATAAAGTAAAAACTAAAACCCACTTTTTTAGCATAAATCTTCAAAAGTAAATTAATATTTAAACTCTTCTTTATTAATTCTCTTGAATTACAAGGGCATAATTTTCATAAGCAAAAATAATATATAAAACTATTCAAGGCCTCTCAGCTCATTCCTCAATCCTTCCTTCTCTTCACCTTTAGCACTCAAATATTTCTGCGCCAATTCCAAAAATCTATCATAAAGGCTTTTCTTCGGAATTACAACAACCTCATCCCTTACACATTTGCTCGAATCTTGTGAAGAAACTCTAAATCCAAATGGACAGCAAATCTCAGGCCTATTTTTCAAAACACAATTAAATCTGCTAGAGCTTCCAGTAGTAGTGTCTTGAACAACATTTCCAGTAACATCTGTGAAACCAACATCCCATACTGTACTTCCAGTAACAGCAGGAATTTCAGGATTACTTTTAACGCCTGAAACAGCCAACACAGAATCCTTGCTAATCTTTTTTCCTTTATACTCAAACACAACAGGCAGATTAACCCCGCTTCCCTTTCCGGCATTTACTTTAACATTGAATTCAACCTCGCATTTATCTCCATATCCTAAATTCCTACAGGTTTTACTTTTCTCTTTAATATCTAAACACTTCTTGCAATCTTTCCCACCGCAGTCAACATATTCCTCATCCTTGTCTTGCGTTCCGTCTTCACAATGATTTGGCTCTACAAAAATATTTCTCACGGTTTCAACAATTTTCTCAACAGCGCTTTTCTCCTCTTCTTTTTTCCCTCCACAAGTTTGTCCTTGCTCAACATTATTATAAACACAACTATTCAAACAACCACATCCGTCAACGTCATCGCATTTCTCATTGCAATTGTTCAAATTACTTTTCGCTCCATCTCCAAGAACTTCTTTGCATACATCCCTTCCAAATTCAAGCGCAAATATGAAGAAATCTTCAAAGTCTGTTTTTCCACTATCATCCAAATCAAAATTTTCGTTGTTTTTAGTTACTTGTTTATCAAATTGCTCCGCAAACAAAAAGAAATCATCGAAATCAATTATTCTGTTTTTACTAAAGTCAGCTCTTTTATTAGGAGTACATTCAAGAACATCAGCAACCTTAGAAGCAGGTTTAGGCAAAGCAAATTTGGTAGATGTACCACATTTATTTCCCTTGCCAAAGTTACCGGCAAATACATCTAATAAATCATCGAAATCAATATCGTTATCAGAATCAAGATCATATTTTTTTGTCTCGGAAACAACAGCCTTTCCAAAATTTTCTTTAAATAAGTTAAAATCATTCATATCAACGCATCCGCTGTTGTCAAAATCTCCTTTCATTGCAGAAACCTTTTCACCACTTTCTTTATCACCGGGTATCTGAGTGTTGGGTGTCTGAGGTCCAACGCATCTCGCTATTAATTTTCCCTTCTTTACAAATCCTGAACATGGATCTTCACATATTTCATTGCTAAAAGTATATCTCACAGATGAACTTCCGACGCCACCAACATTTAATCCTAATCCACCATAACTATTAAGAGAACAAAATTTAGATTTCCCTAGCAACTTAGCATTAGCATCCTTGCTTTTATCTCTATCAAACTTATCTTCAAGATCTAAACAATAATAATAAGCTTGTAATTCTGTAATAACTCTACCAGATGGACATAAAATCTCAGCAGCATAGTTCCTATCAGCAACACCACTCTCAATCACTCCTTCTCCAGTTATTGGAGTAACAGTTTCTACTTTAGGTGGAGTAGGTGGTTGGATAGTAGAACAAACTCGAGATTCAGTTTTCTCAAGGTTTAAAGGATTACACTTATTTACATCTCTGCATTTCCTAGACTGAGCTATTCCTGGTCTGCATTCGCTCCATTCATCACACTCCTCCCATTTAGAAACACAACATCCCTTTATAGTGCATACACCTGGAGATTTGCAGGTTTCACTATTCATTTTCCAACATTTTTTATCCTGGCCAACATATGAGCAAGCAACATCGCCCCTAGAATCTCTAATCGGATAATTACATAAGCCTCTTCCAAAATCCATGCTTGGAAGAACTAATCCAGTACTGCTTCCTGTACACCACCCATCAAGATTACCACAACTGACTTCGGGTTTAGTCACAACCACATTATCAGATCCTCCACCAGGTTTAGTAGATGATAAAGGTCTAGGTTTACATCCAGTAGCAGTACATTCTTCATTTGCATTACATCCTGTTCCAACTGTTGTCCAACATTTTTTATTTTTATCATCCCATCTAACCTGACAAGCATTATTATCATTTCCACCAACCTCAACTTTATAATAACAATAACCTCCACGAGTATAAACCGTTGTTTGTCCACCATTAGCTAGCCCAGAGCAATATTCCTCATAATCTCTGCATTCAGTATC
>CAYJRS010000025.1:0-11976 GCA_964372845.1 Candidatus Woesearchaeota archaeon
AGCACTAAAAAATACGTTACTTTAGTGATGATGTATAAAGAGATTTGGAAAGGTGAACTGGAAAAAGGGGGGGTTGAAAGCTGTATTCCTTTTGATCCTGAAAAACAAAAGAAAGCTGCAGGAAAGCCAGTTGCCGGTTTAGCTAAAACTGAGAATGTTTGCCTGCCTTACTGCAAGGATGATTTCATTTTGGTTACTGAAAATGGAGAGAAGGATTGCTGGGATGAGGATAGCTTATGCGTTACAAATAAATGTGTGAAGTTTGAGGATTTAAAATTAGGAGAGGATATATTATCGAATGTAATTAAATTGAAGGACCCAAGCAAACGACAATCGGCAATAATTGATCTTGGTGTTACAAGATCGATTAAAGTTGTTCCTTTCTTAATGCATATTTTGGCAGATAAATCTTATGATCCAATTAATAGGAGGAATGCAGCGGTTGCATTAGGTTGGATACGCTCTGAACAAACCGTTCCATTTTTAATTAATGTACTTTCAGATAAATCCGATCCTGAAATAACAAGAGAAGGTGCAGTCATAGCCCTTGGCAGGATTGGTTCAAAATTAGCTATCCCTTCTTTAACTAATATTATTTCAGATAAATCCAATTCTGAGTCCATTGTTAATAATGCAGCAATAGTATTGGGGCAGCTAGGGTATGAGGATAAAGAGTTGGTTACTTTGTTAATAAATATTTTGGAAAATGCCGATGATAGTTATCTCAAGGAAAGAGCAGTGGTTGCATTAGGAATAATTGGTTCTGAACAAGCTATACCTATTTTAAAAAAAGCAAAAAAGAATGATTACTTAAAGCGTGAAGCAGAACTTGCTTTAATTTCATTAGATCCGAAGATAAAAAATAAGGCTTATTCTATTGCAGTAAGTAGAGCTGACTTAAAACCAGCTGAAGTTCTTAATCTAATGAAAAAAGATCAGTTATTCAATAAGATTTATGATGATTCCAGACTGAGAGATTTTGAATTTGAATCTAGAGTGTCAATCACTTTTTCAGTTTACAGGAAGATTATTGAATCCTATGATGACTTAAGCATAATGCCAGATAATATTAATGATAATGATCTCAATAAAAAGATAGACGATTTACTTTTAGTCATATTAAACAAAAGAGAAAAATTTTCTGAGAAAACTATTTTGGGACCCGAAATATCTATGATTATTGTTACGCATGAAGTAGAAAAGGCGGTTGACTTTAGCCCAGAAAAAATCGCTAGATTTGCTGATGCAAGAGGTGTAAAAGACATAATATCTTTTCAGAGTTCTAAAAATAAAGAAAAGATTAAAGATTCAATTGTAAAAAGCAAAGGTCCTACAACAATATGGATAAGTGCGCATGGTTATGATAAAGGATTTTGTTTACAAGGTGGCTTTCGTCCTGCCGACATCATTCCTTTTTATGCTCTTTTTGTTCCCTGTGACGGTTTTGACTATAAAGAATTTGCCGATTTGTTAAAACAAAGAGGTAATTTAAAGGAAGTTACTTTAGTTGTTGATAGTTGTTTTAGCTATAATTTTGCTGAAAATCTTCGTAGTCGTTTACGTGAATTACGAGCCAATTCATATCCAACTATTATTACTGAAACTAATAAAGGAAAGTATGGCTATGGTGATATCTGGTTAAATTCGCTTCTAGCTTTAAAACTGCAGAATAGAGAACCTTTGTTAGGAAAACATATTTATAAAGCAGAGAGATATAGTTTTACTGATCAAGACAGTGCAGTATTTTTTGCAGAGGATGGACAAAATCCTATCGAAATATCACAAAACTCTTTTAATCATGCCTGCCCTGTTTGTGAAGGAGATTCCTGCCCTCTTTCTTTAGAAGAAGGACAAGCATAAAATTTTACTGAGCGAGGTTGAGCAGGATGTGAGAGAAAGCTATAAGAAAATAAATTCTCCTTTCCCGTCTGGAATTGTTTTCCCGCATCATAAAAGCCTGTTGCTGAATTTTTTTATTAATGAGGTTGCTGGAGAATAATTTTAAAACTAAATTTTGATTCCTGTCCTGACTGCTTCTCTTACAATTGTAATTTGCTTTTTTAATTTATTGAATTCTTCAGGAGTATAGCAAAATGGGTCAATTGAATCAGAATAATTCCAGTAGGGATATATTTTAGTCATTCTATCTGTAAACCTCATTCCTTTAAAGTCTTTAGAAACCAGAATAAAATCGTAATCGCTATTTTTTTTAAATATTCCTTTTGGTCTTGACCCAAAGAAGATTATTCTCTCTATATTGAAATGATTCTTTATCTTTTTTACGAATGATTCTACTTTTTTATCTGTTTTCTTACTCATGTTAATATTTTCCTAGATTTCTTCAGGTGAAGCTTTGCAGAGGATTCATCATAACTTTTTACAGGAGTGATATCAGAAGCATCAGGATATTTGGATGGAAGCCATTTGGGATTCAATTCATATAAAGCTTCATAATATTCTTCTGGGATATTAACTTTTTTTCCTAATTTGATTAAATCGTGTGTTTTTTCAGGCATTTGATTATGCTTTTCTATAAATAGCGCTTTCAAAGCTTTCTCTGTCGCCTGATGACTACATTGAACAGATACATAATATATTTTAATTTCCAAATTTTTTTGGGCAGCATTCAAATCAGCATTCGCCTGCTCCATCCATTTTTTGACCTCTTCCTTCATATATTTATAAAAGTAAAGCTTGTTTTTAAAGTTTAGGGTTTTGTTTTTACATTTATAATCTTATTTCTACTCAAGCAAATCCTGCAGTTTTTCACGTGAGATGTTAAATCTTTTTGACATCTTTACAATAAACTTTTTAGTTGGTTTTTTATTGCCTGATAAATAATGCGATAATGTGCTGTTATCTACTTTCAGCTCAGAAGAAATCTCCTTCCAAGTCTTATCTGCATCCTTTAGCAATTGAAATAGATAATCTCCAAATATTTTCCATTTACCTTTATTATTCTGATAATATTGCCTGTGGTACAATTTTATTTCTTCTGGATGATGCTCTTTCTGCCTTTTCTGGTATTCTTTCTGGTATTTTCTTATTTCTTTTTTATGCTGATTATAGTATATTTTTGCTTTTTTTAACATTTCAGCTTTATTGTCCTGATAGTACTGCCCTCTTGGATATTTTCTTTGCTTTGCATATTGCCTTTCGCATGCTAATACATAGGCATAATTCCATTTGTTCGGATCCTGCTGTGAGAGTACGCGCATTTTCCATATGATGCCGCTTGCTGGCCTGCCTAATTTTGCCTCTAATTCAGAAATTGGAGTGTTAAGATTAACCCCTAACAGAAGCTGATCTAATTCTTGATGCGTATAGGTCTTATTCTTCCTTGAATACATTTTGAAAATTAAGCTTCTGAAGGTTTATAAAGATTATATATTAAAATCGAAGTTATTTATTCTTCCCATCAGGAATAATATTTCCGCATCATAAAAGCCTGCTGCTGAATCGGTTTATTAATGAAATTGTGGGAGAATAATCCTTATCATATCCAGCGTTAACTATTTAAACCTTTATATGCTTTATGTATAAAGAAAAAATGGAAGCCAATGTGTTACTTAAAATTCATAAGGATTTAGAATTTATTAAGCAGAAAGTTATTGTTATGGATAATGAGCTTGAGGATATAAGTAAAGATTTACATATTGTCAGGCCTGATTATCTTAAAAAGCTTGAGAAAATACAAAGAGGGAAGTTCTCCAGCTTTAATTCTAAGGAGAAATTTCTTGAATTTTTAGACAATGAGATATGATCTCTCTGATAATCTTAAGAAGATATTAGAAAAACTGAAGAAAAAAGATCCTGAAACTTTTAAAGCAATTATTAATAAGATTAAGGAGATTGTTAATTCTGATCCCGAACACTATAAGCCTTTACGATATGACTTGAAAAACTTGAAAAGAGTTCACATTAGAAAATCATTTGTATTAGTTTTCAGATACAATAAGCAGGAAGAATTTATACAGTTTTTAGATTACGACCATCATGATAAAATTTATTTTAAAGAATATCAAGAATCTTAGTCTCTTCTGGAATTGTTTTTCCGCATCATAAAAGTTTGCTGCTGAATTTTTTTATTAATGAGATTGTAGAAGGATAATATTTTACTTATCCAGCGTTAATTATTTTTACTTTTCAATAATCTCTTTTGTCTCTGATATTACTTCTTTAGCAAGTTGAATAAGCTCGGTGTAAAGATCATCTTTGATTGAAAGAGCTGTTCCATATTGATACTGCTCTCTTATTTCCAAAGTTGTTTTCTTTCCTGCTGTTTCTTTTAATTCTAAGGAAGCTATTCTGTCCAATGTTTCTTGTTTAAAATCTATTTTGTTTTCTTCAATAAGATTAAGGATTAATGCAAAAGTACATTCTTGATTTCCCGACTCATAGTCGAATTTCGCAGCAATCGCAAGTAAGCAGTGATACATTGAATAAAAAACTGTACTAGCACTTATGTCTGAGAAATTTCCTTTTTTCAGATACTCTGTTGCTTTCAAATAATGCTCTGCTTTTGCGATGTGGTCTTTTGCTTTTGATTTGTCTGGCTTTATCTTAACAAGCCCTCTATGTTTTCCTGATTCTTTAAGCTCTTTTTCTGCTTTTCTTCTGCACCATTCCACTTTATTTTTTGCATGGCTCATTTTTTAAGCAGGTCTATTATCATATCCTCGCCAAATACTACAATACCTTTAATCGCATTAAGAACTATTTTATCACTGCTTTTAATATTTTTGATGAAATCTTCTTTAGTCTGATAAACTGGATGAATATTTTTAACATTTATGGATTTAAGAATGTCCAATTCTCTTTTAAGATTTGGAAATATTTTCTGATTTGTTATGAATAAAACATCTATATCCCTTGCTTCTTTCTGTTTTTTTAGTACTGAGCCGAAAAGAATTGCCGAGTCTGCATTTTCTATCTTTCTAATTTCAGATATCCAAACTTTGATGTATGGTGCTGCTATTTCTGCTTCTCTTTTTAGCAGGAATTTGAGGTATTGTTTCACGTAATCATTTTCTAGATTGAGTCTGTAAAACTTTGCCTTTCCAAGTTCTTTTGAAATTAAGATATTTTCACTTTCTAACTTTCTTGCTATTTTTAAAGCACCCATTCTGCTAATTCCCATAAATTTTGAAATGCTGCTTGCATTGTATTGTACCTCAGGACTCTTGAATATCATCAATACAAGAATCATTTCGTTATTTGTAATATTTTTCATGTAAATTCATAGTTTACATATGTAAACATGTAGTTTATAAAGCTTGTTGTTTGTCTTTTAGAACTGTCTTTCCGCATCATAAAAGTTTGCTGCTGAAAAAAATAAAGCGAAACATATTTATAGATATTTATTTTGCTTAAAACTATGGAGAAGGGAAAATTAGTTGGTATTTCTGTTTCTGTTTTTGCAATCATCCTTATTCTTGGCTTATCTGGAGGCTTCAATAGCATGTTTACTGGAAGAGTATCCTCTAATATTGTAGATTGTGTCGACACTGATGCAGGTGTTCAGAGTGAGATTGGCGGCAATGTCATTGGGAGTTTTGATCCAACTAAAGCCAGAAGGGATTTTTGTGTTAACTCTACTACTTTAGGAGAATATTATTGTGATGTCGCAAGAAGCGATGGTAAAGTTAAAGAGATCTTCTGCGAATTCGGATGCGTCGCTGAAGGTGGATATGGTGTTTGTGAAACTAAAGTTCTTGATAATTTTAAATGTGACCAGGGATGTAGTTACAATGGTGAATGCCTACCTGTTGGCACTAGAATTGCTGGAAGGTATTGCGATTTTACTCAATCTTTGAGAGTGCAGAAAGATAGAGAATGTGAGAATAATTATGAATGCAAAAGCAATTTATGTATCAGCAGTGAATGTCTAAGTGAAGAAGGAGGGAGGAATTTTCTGAAAGATGTGGAGAAGACTTATTTCTGGGAGTAATTTTCAAGTTTCATAATGTTTTTAAACTTCCTTTTTAATTATTCTTATAATGAAGTCGGTTGATTTGAAGAAAAAATACATTGAATTCTTTAAAAGAAACGGACATAGAGAGATTGTAAATGCTTCTCTCATTCCTGAAAATGACCCTACTGTTTTGTTTACAACTGCCGGTATGCATCCTCTTGTTCCATTTCTGCTTGGAGAGAGACATCCTGCCGGAAGAAGATTAGTGAATGTGCAGAAATGCATAAGAACTGGTGATATAGAGGAGGTTGGTGATAACTTTCACCTGACTTTTTTGGAGATGCTCGGAAACTGGAGTTTGGGAGATTATTTCAAAGAAGACGCTATTGAGATGAGCTTTGAATTTTTAACCAAAGAACTGGAATTGAATGTTGATAGATTGGCTATTAGCTGCTTTATTGGAGATAAAGATGCTCCAAAAGATTTAGTTTCTGCAAAAAAATGGATGGAGCTTGGAATTACCGAGGAGAGAATTGCTTTCATGCCTAAATCAGAGAATTGGTGGGGGCCTGCTGGCAATACTGGTCCTTGCGGTCCCGACACTGAGATGTTTTACTACATTGGAAAAAAAATTCCTGAAAAGTTTAATCCAGAAGACAAGAATTGGGTTGAGATTTGGAATGACGTGTTTATGGAATATAATAAGAAGAAAAGGACTTTGCTTGTCGATGGGATGCACTGCCTGTACGATGAAAAGTTTAATGTTAACAAAAAATTATTTGATGTTCTGCAGTCTTTTGATGCAAGAAAAATATTAGTCGTGAACAATTTTAAGGATAGGGCTGAAGAGTTATTAAAGGATTATAACTATGAGGTTTTTTCTTTTAATGGGAAAATTTTGAAGAATAGGAAAGATTTCTTTGAAAAATTATTGAATAAATATAAACTAGATAAAAATGAGATAATCTATTTCGATCATGATGAAAGGAATATTGAAACTGCTGAAGAGGTGGGAATAAAAAATGTTTTTGTTTACGACGGCAAGATAAAAAAAATTGAGGAGCTTATAAAAAAGAATCTAGAATATTATGAGATACTTAAACAGAAAAATGTCGATACTGGAATGGGAGTTGAGAGAACAGTTGCTGTGCTGAATGGATTTGAAAATGTGTATGAAGTTGATACATTAAAGCCTTTAATGGAATGCGTTAATAAACTTGCTAAAAAAAATGATGTTAGAAGCAAACGAATCATAGTTGATCATTTGAGAGCTGCTGCTTTTATCTTGAATGAGGGAATTGCTCCTAGTAATCTTGAGAGAGGATATGTGTTAAGAAGACTAATTAGGAGAGCGATAAGGCATGGAAGATTATTGGGGATTCAGCATAGATTTTGTAGTGAGATGATAAAAGAAGTCTTTATTGCTTACAAGTGGAATTATTTCTTCAGAGAGGATTTTATCTTAAATGAAATTGCTAAAGAAGAAGAAAAATTTGATAGAAGCCTAAACATTGGATTGCAGATATTTGAAAAAGAGATTAAAAAACTGAAAAAGAAGGTATTGCCTGGAAGGGTTGCTTTTATTTTGTTTACTAGCTATGGATTTCCTCTTGAGATGACTCAGGAATTAGCAAATGAAAAGAAGATGAAGGTTGATATTAAAGGCTATGAGAGAGAGTTTGAGAAACATAAAGAATTAAGCAGGACTGCGGCTGAAGGAAAATTTAAATCCGGGCTGGCTGATCATTCTGAAAAGACTACTAGATTACATACGGCAACTCACTTATTATTACAAGCTTTGAAAAATGTCTTGAATGATAAAAATATAATCCAAAAGGGGAGCAATATAACACATGAGAGACTGAGATTTGATTTTAAATTTCCTAGGAAATTAAATGATGATGAGTTAAAAAGAATTGAAAATGAAATGAATATGCAGATAAAGAAAAAATTGAATGTGAGATGTGAAGAGATGAAACTTGAGGATGCAAAAAAACTCGGAGTTACTGGAGTGTTCGAGCATAAATATGGCAACAGAGTTAAGGTTTACTTCATTGGGGATTATTCTAAAGAGTTGTGTGGAGGACCTCATGTTTCTAATACAAAAGAACTTGGAAAACTTAAGATAATTAAAGAGGAAAGCTCGAGTGCGGGAGTTAGAAGGATAAAGGCTGTGCTGGAGTAAAATTTTTATGGTACTTTTGGCTATTCCATCAAAATATTTTTAAAATTGTTTCTTTGATATTTATTTAGGAGCTAGATAATGGTGAAATACAAGAGAAAAACTTCAAAGAAGAGATCTATTAAAAGGAAACTATATACAACTTCATTAATTGCTGGTCTGTCTCTGGCAAGTATTGCTTATTTTTCTAATTCTTCATTTTTCATATCCAAAGATAAAGAGCCTGTACAGATAGAGAAAAAGATTAATTTAGATTATCTTCACGTTAAAAATAATGATGCTTTTTTACGTCAGCTTTTTATTAATAAAATTACTAAAGAATATGGAGTTGTAGAAGGTATTATGGAGATAAGATATCAAGGCGGATTGGGACTTTATTCTCCTTTAGTTAAAGGATATCCATCTATGCAGACTATATTTTACGTCCCTGAAAAGTATAGGGGAACTGATTTGGAGACCCGTATAATTATTTATTCTACTGCTTTTGAAAATGCTTCTTCTGAGGATGAATTTTTAAGTATGCTGATAGATCATGAATACTCCCATACAGACTATGTGAGAGGGCGAGTTAAGCTTAATTTTTCTTCACAAGAAAAGTATGATCTTTTGAATGCTGAAATAGAGTGTAGATTAATTGATGTACGAGGGGGTTTATTCGAGTTATTTAATGAATTGTATGCTTATGATAGACAGATAAACTCTTTTTCAAAGAGACAAAATTCGAGTGGGAAATTTATGAAAAATATAATTTCTATATATAATGCTTGTGTTGATTCTTTACATAGGAAGGAAGAAACTCCACTTATAAAGTACCTTAAAGACAATTATCAGAAGAAGATTTATTTTTAATAGAATATAATCCTATACTATTAGTTCTTTATATTTTAAAGACAAGTGTCTTTAATATCCTAAGACAGATGACTTAAAATGAGAAACATTTCTGTTATGTGTTGCGTAACATAATTTATGTGATTAGTAACATCTAATAAGTGATCTGTAGCATAATTTATGTGACTTGTCACAGAAAAATATTTAAACTGGAGTTGCATATATCTAGCCATGATTGATTCTCTTATGGAGGAGAAAAATGAATAATGTTTTATCATATCTTTATGATCTTTTGTCTATGGTTTTTGAAGATGAACTTATGAAAGATAAGATTAACAATGTGATCTTGTTTGGATCTGTGGTTAAGGGAATTTATGATAAGAAAAGTGATATTGATTTATTTTTTGATGTTAAGGATAGAAAGAATAAGGAAATTATTGAAAAAAATTTGAAATCTATTTTGAAGTCTTTTGAGATAAAGATAGAGAAAACATGGAATTTGAAGGGGATAAAATTGCCGATAAATTTTATTGTCGACTCTTTAGGGTCCAAAATATGGAAAAATTTGAAAGATGAGATTATAAGTTCAGGCATTGTCTTATATGGTGACTATAAAGAGATACCTGAAAATCTTGAACACTATTTTTTATTTTATTATTCTTTAAATAATCTGGATAGGAAAGATAAGATGAAGTTTATAAGAAAGTTTTTTGGTTATAGCCTTAGAAAGAAAGATAAAGAATATAAGCAAAGAGGATTATTGGAGGATATAAATGGAACGAAATTAAGTTCTAGCGCAATCTTAATTCCTAATAGCGACGTTTTAAATGTGAAAAGTATCTTTAATAAATTTAAAGTAAAATATAAGATAAAAGAGATTTGGATAAGGAGATAATAAAATGCTTAAAAGAGGCGTTTTTGTAATTGTTTTAGTTTTGCTAATTAGTATTGTTTATGCTCAAAGTTCTTTAAAAGGAGATTTCAATAACGATGGAAAAGTTGACTTTGATGATCTCTTTTTGTTTGCAGACAATTTTCAGAAAGAAGTAAATAAGGATAATGAGAAGTTTGACTTGGATAAGAATAAGAAAATCGATGTTGAGGATTTTTTTATTTTTGCTGAGAGTTTTGGGAAGAAAATTGAAGAAACTAAAAAATTTGATGTTGGAGAAAACTGCAAGGAAGTATTTCCAGGATTTAATGGGAATCCTAATGAAAGAGTAAATTTGGTTTTTATGTCGTTTAATTATGAAAATATAGATAAGTTTTTGGAGAAAGTTAAGCCTTTAGTGAATCCTAATGATGAAAAGAATTCGTTTTTCTCATTTGAGCCTGTAAACTCGAATAAAAATAAATTTAATTTGTGGTATGTGGATAAGGCTGAACAGACAACATATAAGCCGACTTATGTTAATCCGTATCCAAGTGGCTGGGAAGATTTTAATGAAAAATGGAAGAGAATTGCCAGTGAATGCAAAATCCCAGGTAATGTTAAAGTAATTGTTAATATGATGAATAGTCCTTTTAGAGCAAACGTTTTTGAAGGTTATTCTACTTTAAAACAAATTAAAACCGGAGGATTAATTAAAACCGTAGGATTAACAGGAGCTATGAATTTACCAAATGATTTGGATGATGGCGGTGCTACAATTTTTCATGAGTTTATGCATGCTTTTGGAGGACATGCTGATGAATATGCTGGTTATGTTGCAGTAAACGATGATATAGGAGCACTTAATTGTGATATAGCAACAACCCAGGTAGCATGTCCAAAATGGTGTAAAGGATCGCCAATAGATGTTGATGTGTATAAGAAAGTTGACTGCTCAAAATTTGATTTTATTTCTTGTATAGATGAGTTATATAAAGGTCGTCCTTGTTCTCCATTGGATGGTAATGGAAAGGTGGGAAAGGGTGGATCTTGTGTCAATTTAATAGATTTTTGTACTTCAATAAGGGATAAAACCTTGTGCACAGATACAAAAAATAATTTTTATTTGGATCCTCTTTGTGGCTGGGTAGAAAATGGCATACATCCTTATTATAAATCACAATGCATACCCGGTATTAATAGAGTAAATATTGGAACCCAATGTGTTAAAGGTACTGGTTGTTATAATGGATGTGCTCTTAGAGGAGTATTTAGATCAGAAAAGCAAGGAACATTACAACTACAACAAACAGGACTTCCTACAGGCATTTATAACGAAAAAGTTCTCTGCGATAGAATAAAGCAGGAAACAGGAAGCGTCGGAGGAAAATGCAATGAGCTTTTTGAATTGTTTAAATAAAAAAAACAGAGTAATTATTTTAATGTTGTGCGTTTTTGTTTTTGCTAATTTTGTTTATGCAGAGGATAGAATTTTAAATTTAGTTTTAGTAAAAGATGAAAGCGGCATCAGGATTTTGGATAGGACTGTGAGCATAAGCAAAATTGAAAGTGAAGGCACAAATTTAAGTGGATATAAATTTGTTATTAGAGGCTCTGATAATAATTTTATTGAAACCATAAATTTTGGATTTAGAGATAATATTGCAATTGTGTCTTTTCCAGTAAATCTAAATTTTGTTAGGGGTGAAATCTATGATATCCAAGATAATTTGATGTTGGAAATAGATTTATATTCGCACATTGATTTAAATATATGTGGCGATAATACCTGTTCTGGAGATGAAACTTATGAAAGCTGTCCAGGGGATTGTTTCCTGCAAAGAGAAATATTAGAAAAAGAAACAAAAAATGAGAGCAAATTACTTTTAATTATTTTATATTCGGCTATTGGTGTTGTTGGCTTTCTTATAATTATTTTTTCTTTTATGTTTTTAAAAAATAAATTAAAATCAAAAAAAATCGAGCCAGGAAGAAATATCGACTTCAATGTTGAAACAGGGTCTCCTTTAGAGCAACAATTGCAGGAATATATTCAAAATGCTTTGAAGCAAGGCCTGAGTGAAGATGAAATTGAAGATGAACTGCTGAAAAATGGTTGGCCAATAGAGTTGATTGAAAAATATTTAAAATAAAAGGATGATTCTTCAGATTTATCTTTTT